>CAYMPX010000005.1:17897-23370 GCA_964392135.1 uncultured Methylomarinum sp. | reverse complement strand
AATGCCGTCAGCAGCAGAAACCAGTAGGCAGTAGCGATACTACCTGCTCTTGAGTCATCAGGAATCACCGTTCCTTTAGGTCGATGAGGACGTCAAGAAGATTCCATCGCTGCATAGCGAGGGCAATAATAAATCCACCGATCAATAAAAAAACCGTTGAATTCATGTATTGGCTTGCGGTTGCTTTACTTGAGGCTATTCCCAGAACAGGAAAAAGTGTTAGCGGTAAAAGAGCTGTTGCGGCTAGAGGAATTGCTTCTGTAATCCAAAAAACTGACATCATCACAGCAATTGCAGCCATTCTGCTGGTTTGCTCTGTGTCTCCCAAAGGGAAAAAAATCAAAAGAATTAAAGGAAGCACAATACCAACGACCAACCCTGTTCTTTTCATCATAACTAGCGATATTTTTTGCAATGTGATCAGTATCTACAGAGATGATTAATGCCTTCCACCCCACCTCATAGTATTTTATACGGGAAGTAAGACTAAAGCCTCACTTCCCGTAAACTAAAAATGTTTGTTAGCCTCTTAAGCATTCCTTACAAATGATATTGAGGGCTAAACTCATGCACAGCATCAACCATTGCTTTTACATGTTCCGGGTTCACATCTGGCAAAATCCCATGCCCTAAATTAAACACATGCCCCGAACCTGCGCCATACTTTTCTAAAATCGTTGCTACTTTTTGTCTGATCTGCTCTGGCTTGGCATACAATGCAATGGGATCCATATTCCCTTGCAATGCCACTTTATCGCCCACGCGCACACGCGCTCTAGCTATATCTGTTTGCCAATCCAAACTTAAGGCACTATAACCTGCATCTGCCATGTCCTCTAGCCACAAGCCACCGCCTTTAGTAAAAAAAATACTAGGCACTTGTTGACCGTCTTTATTCGTATGAAGCAAAGACCTTACCTGTTTAGCATAACTTAATGAAAACGCGTTATAGTCCTCAGTAGAAAGGATTCCACCCCAGGTATCAAATACCATCACCGCCTGCGCACCCGCTTCTATTTGGGCGTTTAAATAACCGGCAACAGATTGCGCCAGCTTATTCAGCATTTGATGCATCAGTTTTGGTTGCTCATACATCAAGCCTTTTACTTTTTGAAAGCTTTTGCTACTCCCCCCTTCGACCATATAGGTTGCAAGCGTCCAGGGACTGCCTGAAAAACCAATTAAAGGGACTCGTCCCTGCAAATTTTTTCTAATCAAACTCACCGCATCAACCACATAGCGTAAATCTGTATACGGATCAGGAATCGGTAATTGTGCTATATCGCTTGCTGTTCTGACAGGATTTTTAAATTTAGGCCCTTCTCCTTCAGTAAAATAAAGACCTAAACCCATTGCATCGGGAATCGTCAGAATATCTGAAAACAAAATAGCCGCATCAAAATCAAACCGTTTCAAAGGCTGTAGTGTTACCTCGCAGGCGAGCTCTGGATTAGTACATAAATCTAAAAAACTCCCCGCTTTTGCTCTTATTTCCCTGTATTCAGGCAAATATCGCCCTGCCTGCCGCATCATCCAGACGGGTGTTCTATCGACGGGTTGTTTCAATAAAGTTTTAATGAAAACATCATTTTTTAAAGTTGTCATATGTACTCGTTATTTTATTTCTTTGTGTAATTCTTTAAAGCGTCTTATCCATGATTTTCTATACTTCGCAGGTAAAGACTTCATTTTTTTTCTAGCTACTTTAGCATTTTTATATGATCCATAAACCAATACATATTTGGTTTTTCCTTGTTTGTTGATTTGAAAATACTTTAAGTCCTTTTTCAATTGCGGATATTTATTCAAAAAATCTTGCATTGATTTCTGCCGTGAAAGCACCATAAGCTGTATTGTATAATCTCCTTTCGCTTGTTTTAAAAGCCATACACTATCATCCCTGTTAATTAATTTTGTTTTCTTAGCGGCTGGTTTTTTCTTTATCGGTTTATCAAATGTTTTTTCCGCTGGTACAACCGCTTCAACCTCTATTATTTTCTCAGTAACAACAGGCTGTATAATTTCAGGCACCACCAAAATAGTTTTTTTCTCATTAGCAGGCGCATTACTAATAGCAGTATTTACAAGCCCCCCTCTCTCTTGTCTGTTTCTCTTTGCTTGCTGTTGTTCTGGCTCTATTTTTAGCGGATCATCAACCGAATCAATGATCTCTTCAACCTCTCTATTTTCTACAGCTAAAGCAGAATCAACTTTCTCACTATCAAACCGACTATACGCCATTTTAACCTGCGGCTTTTGTCTAATAGATTCAATCACAGGCTTTGATATTTCTATATCTTCTGCATTTTTCAATAATAAAGGACGCGTTACATGCGCTTGTTCCGGCTTTTCATTCGATTCATTAGAAACAAAATAACTGACACCTATAGCCATTAAAGCAGCCAGTAAAACAACCCTGCCCCATTTAAAATGACTGACCAGATGATAATTAGATAGCTTCGGTAATTCCGACATGATTTTCCCAGGAATACCATGGGTTTCTCTATACAACTGCAAAATCATTCTATCGCTAATGGCATTAAATGATACCGCTGCATTCGGCTGTGATGACATGTTTTGTAAAAAAGTACCACACTGTTTTTCCGTTAATGGTGGTATTTCAATAAAGTGACAATCATCTATCGCTCTGTCCGAACTACTTTTTATATGTAATTCATCATGCGTTAATGCAAATATAACCCTTAAACATTCATTGGTGCTCGCATACTGGATGAGTGAAGTAATAAGTCCCGGCACTAACAGCCCGGCATCATCAATAACCACAATCAGTTTTTGACCCTGCTTATCCAGCAAAGGAAGAATAGAAGCAAGTGGTTGGTTTTTATACGCAGTATAATTTTGTATTAAAAACTGAAATAATTGCCCCTGGATACTTTCAAAACTTGAATTAGAATCCACCTGAATAGTAAGCATCGACCACACATCACTTTTTCGTGCGTCCAACTCATTTAATAAGGTCGTTTTACCTATACCGTAAGGACCACAAACAACCAGCGACTGCCTAAGGTTAGAGATTAAATGCATTAACAGATCCAGCTTCTGGGCACGTTCCAGGGTAATTAAAGAAACCTCCGCTGGCTTTAGCTGTTCAACCTGGACTTTATTGACATGATATGAAAATGATTCACTATCCGGCATAATGATTGAGTGTTTGTTCAAGAAGTGACTGCTCTACATGAATAGGCAATGTCGCTTTTCCTATAGATTCAAGCAATATCAGTCTTATTTTTCCATCCACATTTTTCTTATCTACTGCCATCAATTCTATATATTGACTGACATCCATTTCCTCAGGCGGTGTCACCGGTAATTTTGCCGCCCTTAATAAGGCAATAATCCTTGCCACATCAGTGGCTGTAATCCAGCCCATTCTTGCAGAGAGGTCTGCCGCATACCCCATACCTATTGATACCGCCTCACCATGTAAGTATTGACCATACCCCATCCCTGTTTCTATGGCATGTCCAAAGGTATGACCTAAATTTAAAATAGCACGAATACCCGATTCAAACTCATCCTCTGCAACAATTTCCGCTTTATTCTGGCATGAGCGTTCTATCACATACCCTAATGCCTGTTTATCTCTGGCTAGCAACAACGTCATGTTTTTTTCTAGCCATTCAAAAAATTCCAAATCACGAATAAGACCATATTTAATCACTTCTGCAAAACCTGCGATTAACTGCCTATCATCCAGGGTATCTAAAACATCCATATCCGCTATAACACACTGTGGCTGATAAAAAGCCCCAATCATATTTTTTCCTAGCGGATGATTAACACCGGTTTTTCCACCTACCGATGAGTCAACCTGTGCCAATACCGTGGTAGGGATTTGTATAAAAGGAATTCCACGTTGATAACAGGCCGCAGCAAATCCCCCCATATCCCCAATAACACCTCCACCCAGTGCAATTAATGTGGCATTACGGCTCAATTTCTTTTCAAGTAACTGGTCAAAAATCCTGGTAAGATGATCTAAATTTTTATATTGTTCGCCATCAGGCAGTTCTATTACTTCAACCTGAAAGCCATCCAATTGCTTAACTACACTATCCAGATAGAGTGGTGATATCGTTACATTAGTAACAATAAGCACCTGTTTAGACTTAATATGCTTTGTTAACAAGGTTTTTTGTTGCAACAAACCTGAGCCAATATAGATTGGATAACTGTTCTCTTTTAACGCGACACGCAACTCTTTCATAGTTGTTATCAATCCATCTCTGAATAGGCAGTTAAAATATTTTGCACTACCATTTTACTCTGCATAGAACTGGTTTCGATCTTAAAATCAGCACAAGATAAATAAAGCGCTTCCCTTTCTTCAAACAATGCTTCTACACGCTCTCTCGGGTTATCGGTATACAGCAAGGGTCTCTGGTTATCCCTTTTTGTTCGCTGCACTATTTTATCAATAGAACATTGCAAATACACCACAAAGCCATTTTTTTGCAATGCCTCCCGATTAGCTTCCCTTAAAATTGCACCGCCACCTGTTGCCATTACCATGCCATCAATTTGAGTCAACTCCTCAATCATATTCTGTTCGCGCACCCTAAAGCCATCCTCCCCTTCATATTCAAAGATGGTTGGAATATCAACGCCTGTTTGTTCCTCTATTGCTTTATCACTGTCATAAAAGGGTAACTGTAATGCTTTCGCCAGTTGCCTGCCTATGGTGGTTTTACCTGCACCCATTAGGCCAATTAAATATATATTTTCTGTTTGCTTCATAATCAACCAAGCACATTAAACCAATAAAAAAGGGGGCATTATGCCCCCTTTCTGTTTTTTTTTACAGCTTGTTATCGTAAAGACAAGCTATCTTTTACTATTTTAGGTGTTACAAATATCAACAACTCTCTTTTTCTATCACTCTCACTGTTCTTTTTGAACAAAAAACCAATACCCGGTAAATCCCCAAAAAATGGAATTTTAAATTGCTCTTTTGCTGAATTACCTTCATAGACCCCACCCAAAACAACCGTCTCGCCATCTTTTACCCGCACCCTGGTCTTAATTTCTCTTTTATCAATACCTCCGACCGCATTTGCCGCATCCTTTTTGATCAACAAATCCATTATCACATCGCCATCGGGGGTGATTTGTGGTGTCACATTCAATTCAAGTACTGCATCTATTAACTCGATTTGTGTGCCATTCTGACTCACTGTTGAAAAAGCTATTTGCACCCCCTGCTTAATAAAAGCAAGTTTTCTATCCGAAGTCATCACCCTGGGATTAGCAAGAATCTCACCTCTATTTTCATTCTCCAGCGCAGATAATTCCAGATTAAGCACATAATCTGCTGCACGCGCCAAGGTCATGCCCAACGCTCCTACAGGGTTACTGGCAATTGCAGTCGCACCTAAATCCACCAGATAGCCAGGACCATCGGGAACATTGACCACACTGCCATTGGCATCAGGAACCAACCCAGCAAACGTTT
>CAYMPX010000005.1:0-17797 GCA_964392135.1 uncultured Methylomarinum sp. | reverse complement strand
TCGGGAACATTGACCACACTGCCATTGGCATCAGGAACCAACCCAGCAAACGTTTGTTGCCCAGCGCCCAATGCAAACACTTTATTTGAACCAATTTCAGCGGCTTTTGCCACCCCGAACTTCACCCCAATTTCCTGAGCAAAGTTATTATCTGCAATCACAATTCTTGATTCAATCATCACTTGTCTAATAGGCACATCCAGAATTCGGATCATTTCTCTAATTTCTTTAAGCTGCTTGGCAGTATCCTTGACAATAATAGTATTCGTTCGCAAATCGACTGAAGAACTTCCTCGTTCAGATAATATCCGCTGGGTATTACTATTTCCCGTTGTTTGGGTTGATTGACTGGCAGGGGCATTGCTTCCTCCAACAGTACGGGTACCGCTACTCAATGTAGATGTTGTTGAATTCGATGTGTTGCCGATGCTAGTGCTATACCCCATTAATAACTGTTGAATATTTTTAGCTGTTGCATAATTAATCTGGATATATTCAGTTTTCAAAGGCTCAAGTTGTTCAACTATTTTATTTGCAGCCAACTCATTTTCTTCAATCTTAATGATTTCAGCGGTAGGAGCGACCATTATCACATTACCCATCTGCCTTTTAGCCAAACCTTTAGATTTTAATATCAAATCTAAAGCCTGATCCCAAGGTACATCATTCAATCGCAAACTCACATTTCCGCCAACTGAATCAGCCGCAACGATATTTAGCTCGGTAAAGTCGGCTAAAATTTGTAACACCGCTCGCACTTCAATTTCCTGGAAATTTAACGATAATTTATCACCGACATAAGCAAATTTTTCTTTTAATTTAGCCTCTTTCTCTGTAGGTGTTAAAGGTAAAAAATCAACCACAAACAAGCCATCTGACTGATACGAAGAATAATCATAGTTACCATCAACCAGTGTAACCGTAATATTAACGCCAGCGCCTCCAGGCTCTGCATCTATGTGTTGTACCGGCGTAGCAAAATCAGCAACATCAAAGCGTTTAACCCATTGATCCGGAAGCGTGGTATTAAGGAAGTTTAAAATAACCTTCCCTCCCCTCTCCTGTATATCCACCACTGTATTGGGTGTAGACAATGCCAGCAATAACCGTCCCTCACCTTTTGACCCTCTACGAAAATCAATATTTTTAATGGTTTGTTCCGGCAGTAAACTCGCAATATTTCGGTCAACTGTCTTTTCTTGAACAGGTGATTTAACCCTATTAATCGAGCTAACAGGTTTTAATACAATATAGACTTTATTACCATCAATTCGCGTTTCATAAGGCACTGTCTCTGTTAAATTAATAACAACCCGCGTTCTTCCAGGCACTTCTACCACATAAACTGCTCCAGCAGCCCCTTGGTTAACAGAATACCGCTTTTTTTCCAGGTGACTGGTTACCCCGGCAAAGTCCAATGCAATTCTTGCGGGGTTGTCTGTCTGGAATACTTTAGGAATAACAGCCGGTCCATTCATCCCCAGTTGAATTTGAACTTTATCACCCGCTAAAGAGGAAAAACTTATCTCAGTGATCGCGGTATTACCAGCCCATACAGAAGTCGCTTGTAACATTAAAAACCAGGCAGCTACGATCAGCAAACGACAATCAAACTGTTTCTGTAATATTCTCATTTTATTTTTTTGCATATTCATTCTGTAACCTTGGGTTACTCAGCCAGTGCCAATGAAGTTTGTTGTTCACGCCACGTTCCTGGTTTATCAGGCACTATTTCCATTAACTCAACGCTATCATCTAAAATCCGGATGATTTCACCATAATTTTTTCCCATATAATTGCCTTTCTTAACCCGGTGAATGGTGCCATCACTTGCCTTGATTAAAGCCCATAATTCCTTACTCATGGTGAGTGTACCCACCATTCTCAGAGTATCCAAAGAATACCCTTCTAATTCTTCTGTTCTTCGCAGGGTATCTGGATGAATTCCTGATCCCGTAGCAACATCTATCAGATCCTCCTCCAGTTTTTTTTCAACCGGCCGAAAAGGATCTCTCAAGCCTTCCGGGTTAAAAATAAAAGGCTCAACAACTTTCATTTCAGGTAAGCCCTGAATTATCCCTTTAGGTCTGGCTTTAACTGTTTTTATATATTGTCTTAAATCGCTGACATCATCATTAACACAACCTGACAACCCAAGAGCAAATAAACCAAGCCCCAAGCCTACTACAGTCTTTTTAATGTGAAGACAACTGCTTTCTATTAAGCTCATCTTCTTTTTCCTCGACCTTTTTTCGTCTTGACTTCACCGGCCTCCTCATTATAAGTTTTTATTGTCGCATCCATTGTCATTAAAGAAGAACCACTCGGCGAAATAGCAACATTATGCACGGTAACGATTCTTGGCAGTGATGCCAAACCACTAACAAAAAGCCCTAATTCCTCATATTTACCTATCACCTTAATACTGATAGGTAATTCTGAATAAAAATCTTTTCTAATGGCTGATCCCGGTTTAAACAAACGAAATTCCAAACCGCTCGCCAAACCTGTTTGAGAAATGTCAATTAACAAATTAGCAACTTCAGCCTTGGTCGGCATTTGCTTAATCATTTCCCCTAGAGATACCTCAATCTGTTTTAGCTGCTCCCGATAATCAGGTAGATTCACTGCTTTATTCTGCTTTCTTTCAAATGATTTTTTGAGTTCTTGCTCTTTATTTTCCAGTTGCTTCAACTCATCTAAATGGTCGATTGTAATATAATACACACCGGCTACGGCAACCAAAATAGAAACCAATACAACAGTAGCTAGCTTTATTGGAAAAGGCCATGACCCTGCCGCCTCAAAATCCCAGTTAACCTCAGATAAATTCATTATTTTTTACCCTCCCGTTCCGTCTTTGGCTTGTTTTCTCCTTGTTTAGCAACCATAGAAAAATCATTTAATTGACTACTCGTCATCTTACCTTGACCTTTAATCACTTGTAATACGGGAGATTCTAACCACGGCGACTTATCCACACCTCGCATATAGGCTGAAACACGGGCGTTTGACTGGGCTTTACCTGTAAAAGTTAAAGATTTTCCTGTCTGCTTGAATTTAGTTAGAAAAACACCTTCCGGTGTACTTTTTGCCAACTCCTCAAATAAATGAACAATTTGAGGACGACTTTCTTGCAATGCATGGATAACTTCAATTTTAGTTAACAACTGATTCTTTTTAGATTCAATGTCTTTAATTTCTTTGATTTTTTTACTAACGACCTTAATCTCGCTTTCAAGAATAGCATTTCGACTTTGTTGATAGTCCTTCATCTCATCGATATATAAATAAACGAAAACAAAAATAATACATGTTACAAAAACTCCTGCCACTATTGCTACAATAAAGTCTTGTTGTTTTTGTTGTCGAAGCTCTTCACGCCAGGGAAGTAAATTAATTCTTGCCATTAATCAAAACTCCTCAATGCCAAGCCACATGCGATCATCATCGAAGGCGCATCATTACTCAGGCTTTGTGGCTTCACTCTATTAGACAGCGCCATATTAATAAAAGGATTAGCAATATATGCCGGAATCCCCAGGTTCTGCTCAACCAACTTTTCCAGCCCCGCGATGGATGAACAGCCTCCCGCTAAAACAATACTATCAACACCTCTGTTAGCGCTTGAAGAAACAAAAAATTGCAATGATCGTGCTATTTGCTGAATCATTGCTTTTTTAAAAGGATCCAGTACATCCGCCATGTAATTATCAGGTAGCCCACCATGCTTTTTTGCCAGACCCGCCTCTTCATAAGACAAGCCATAACGCCGCTGAATCTCCTCTGTCAACTGTTTACCACCAAAGCCCTGTTCGCGCGTATATACGGTTCGACCATCATGTATCACGTTTAAGGTCGACATGGTCGCACCTATATCAGCAATCGCTATCGTTTGATTCTCAATGGCATCAGGTAACTGATCCGATAATAATGAAAAAGCATTTTCCATTGCAAATGCTTCGACATCAACAACCTGGGCTTTCAGCCCTGCTTTCTCTAAAGCCTCTACCCTGTCGTCAACATTTTCACGCCGAGAGGCTGCCAACAAGACATCAACCATTTCGGAATTATCTTCTGTTTCTCCCTGCACCTCAAAGTCAAGGTTAACCTCATCCAAAGAATAGGGTACATATTGATCGGCTTCAACCAATATCTGTTCTTCCATATCATCTTCATTCAAAGAGCCTGGCATTGAGATAACTTTGGTCATTACCGAAGTACCTGCAACTGCGACACAAGCCTGCTTGGTTTTGGTTCCTGACTGTTTAACAGCCGCTTTAATTGCATTCGCAATAACATCTACATTTGCGATATTTTTATCAATTACCGCATCCTGAGGTAAAGGTGCGACGGCATAACTCTCTACCTTATAACGAGCCCCGGATTTACTTAGCTCTAATAATTTAATTGCTGCCGAACTAATATCAATACCAAGAACGACAGGTTGCCCTCTATTAAACCAGCTCATTTATGAACCCTTTTAATCATATAAAAACTCAAATAATTAATTTACTGCATTGCTTTTTAACTAAAAACTTTTTTTGTTAAGCAACATTAAATTCGTGTTACGGACGAAGTATAGTAGCCTTTTTATTTTTTCCTATAAAAAGCATTCCTTTTTTTAAAAAATCACTTTACTAAAAAGTACCTGATTACCTACGAGCTTCCGCTATTTTAAAAATACCAGCAACACACCTCGTCATTCCTGCATTTTCCTGGCAGGAATCTAAAAATACTATGAATAAATTCCTGATAAAATACTTCGGAAATAACGTGTGGTATATAGTGACTTCAACCTTTAATTTATATCACATGGCAGAAGCTCATGGGTAATCAAAAAAGTATGTTACATACAACTAAATATCCACGAAAAAACCACTTGAAAGTAACAGCGAAGCATTTGGCGTTACGCGCTGCTATGAACTTTCGTGTTTTTTACATTTTTCGTGGATAATGCGTACTATCAGTAAAGTAATTTCATTTCTTTTACATACACTATTATTGTGAGCACAAAGCAAAACCTTTTTAACAAAGCCTTAAAGTGGACTTTTTTTTTTATTGTAATAATTACGCTCTGCACTGCCATTGCAGCAGGGGTTTTTATTCAAAAACTACAAAAAGACCTGCCTGACATCAAACAACTTCATAATGTTGAGTATCAGACACCATTGAGTATTTACACCCAGGACGGCCTGTTATTAGCTCAATTTGGTGAAAAAAAGCGATCCCCTATCAGTATTGATAAAGTATCCCAACAACTCATTAATGCTTTTATTTCCGCAGAAGACAGTAACTTTTACTCTCACCCCGGGGTTGATTTTAAAGGCTTACTGCGCGCAGCTTTGCAGCTGTTAATTACCGGCAAGAAAAAACAAGGGGGAAGCACAATTACCATGCAAGTTACCCGAAATTTTCTTCTTAGCAGAGAAAAAACCTATATACGAAAAATCAAAGAAATAATTTTAGCCATACAAATAGAACAAGAATATTCCAAGGATAAAATTCTTGAACTCTATTTAAACAAAATATATCTAGGTCATCGCTCTTATGGTGTTGCCGCAGCCGCATCAACTTACTACGGAAAAAAACTGTCTGAGCTTAATTTATCTCAACGTGCCATGATTGCAGGTCTGCCAAAAGCGCCCTCTGCTTTTAATCCGGTCACTAACCCCCACAGAGCTCTGCAACGTAGAGACTACGTTTTACGTCGCATGCATAAGCTCAAGCACATTACCCAGTCTGATTTCAATCAGGCAATTAAACAACCTATTTCAGCAGCCCTTCATGCAAATCAGCTTGAATCACCAGCCCCCTATATTGCAGAGATGGTTCGTCAGGAAATGACCCGCCAATATGGTGATAAAGCCTACACACTAGGTTTAAACGTCTATACAACACTACACAGTGACTTGCAGTTATCCGCTACGCAAGCGCTAAAATCAGCACTGTATCATTACGACCAACGCCATGGTTATCGCTCTTACCCTCACAAAAATAAAGCACAATTCACTCACTCAGACTATATATCTGTGGGAGATCTCCAATCAGCCCAGGTCATAGAGATAAAACAAGATTCAGCCATTGCCAAGCTTGAAAACCATAATTTAATTGAACTTCCTTTTAACAACATTAAATGGGCAAGAACATTTAAAACACGGAATTATTTAGGTCCTAAATTAACATCAATATCCGACATATTAAAGCCTAACGATCTCATTACAGTAAGACAGCTTAAAGACAAGACCTGGGCATTGTCACAAATTCCTGAAGCAGAAGCCGCATTTGTCGCCTTAAACTCAAATAATGGCGCTATACTCGCCTTATCAGGTGGCTTTGACTTTTTTCATAACAAATATAATCGTGTCACTCAGTCTAAAAGACAACCCGGTTCTGGATTTAAACCCATTATTTACACCACCGCATTAGAAAATGGTTTTACGGCTGCGAGTGTCATTAATGACGCACCTGTAGTAGTTGATGATCCGACACAAGAAAGTGAATGGCGCCCCGAAAACTATAGTAAGAAATTCTTTGGTATGACACCACTCAGAACCGCCTTACGCAAATCAAGAAACCTTATATCCATTCGTCTACTCAGAGAACTGGGAATAAAAAAGGTCACTAATACGGCTTTACGCTTTGGCTTTACTAAAGACCAATTACCTAACAGTCTCTCTTTAGCGCTAGGTAGTGGTCAGGCAACCCCTTTACAGATGGCGACAGTTTATTCTGTTTTTGCTAATGGCGGTTTTCTGATTAAACCCTACTTCATTGAAAGAATTGAAGACCCTAAAGGCAATGTATTATTTCAAGCAACCCCTGATATTGCGTGTAATCTTTGTGATGAATCCCAGAAGAATAAAAAGGGTTATGCACCACGCATCATCAGCCCTCAAATCAACTTTCTTATGAACACTTTATTACGTGATGTAGTTCAAAGAGGTACAGCAACCCGAGCAAAAGTACTCGGGCGCACAGACCTTGCAGGCAAAACAGGGACAACAAATGACCAAAGAGATGCCTGGTTTAACGGCTTTAGCTCCGGTATTGCTGCCTCCGCATGGCTGGGTTTTGATACAGCAAAATCTTTAGGCAGATATGAAACAGGAGGCAAAGCAGCGTTGCCTATCTGGATAGACTTTATGAGAACTGCTTTACAAGATATCCCCGAAAAAGCCTTGGATATACCAAAGGGAATTAGCAAAGCTTACATTGATCCTGAAAATGGATTACTCGCACAACCCGGCAGTAAGGGTCGCTGGGAGTACTTTCGAAGAAATCATATTCCAACGGAATTTTCCACCATTGACATTGAACCGGACGGTCAACAAGGAAGAGAAGAGGAAGAAAGCCTGTTTTAATAGACTTGAGAAAAAAAAAAGGGGGGGGGGCTTAAAAAAGTGTGGTTACAAAAAACCACACTTTTTTACAATATTACTATCGCTTATCTACCGCTAAATAATCACGCACATCATACCCTGTATAAATCTGCCTGGGACGACCAATTCGTTGTACAGGTTCTGACATCATTTCCATCCAATGAGAAACCCAGCCTACTGTTCTTGCAATCACAAACATCACCGTAAACATATCTTCCGGGATTTTTAAGGCTTTATAAATAATACCGGAATAAAAATCAACATTAGGGTATAACTTTTTCTCAATGAAATATTCATCTTTCAGAGCAAGTTCTTCCAAAGCCAGTGCCAAATCAAATAAGGGATCATCATTAGGGAATTTTTCCAATACCTCGTAGCACATTTTACGGGTAATTGTTGCCCTTGGGTCAAAGTTTTTATAAACCCTATGCCCAAACCCCATTAACCTGAAAGGATCATTCTTATCTTTTGCTTTAGCAATATATTCAGGAATTCTATCAACGGTTCCAATTTCAGCCAGCATGCTTAATACGGCTTCATTGGCACCGCCATGAGCCGGCCCCCATAATGCAGAAACACCCGCAGCAACACACGCATAAGGATTAGCCCCTGTACTACTTGCCAGTCTAACGGTTGAGGTACTTGCATTTTGCTCATGATCTGCATGCAAGATAAAGAGCAAATTAAGCGCTTTTACTGCAACAGGATCAATATAGTTACTTTTATCAATATATTTCTGACCCGGCAAAGAAAACATCATATTCATGAAGTTTTCACAATAGCCCAAGTCTTGACGAGGATATATAAAAGGCCAACCAACAGAGTGCCTATGACTGGCAGCTGCTATTGTCGGCATTTTTGCAACCATACGCATGGCTGAAATACGCCGATGCTCTGGATCATTCACATCCAGTTCACTATGATAAAAAGCCGATAATGATCCCACCACACCCACCATCATCGCCATGGGATGTGCATCATAATGAAAGCCATTAAAGAAGATTCTCAACGCCTCATGGATCATGGAATGCTGCTTGATTTCATCCGTAAAAGACAGCAATTCAATTTCTGAAGGTAGTTCACCATTCATCAATAAATAAGCGACCTCAAGAAATGAACTATTATTCGCCAACTGCTCTATAGGATAACCCCGATAAAGCAAAACACCATTTTCCCCATCAATATAGGTAATAGCACTATTACAGCTTGCTGTAGACATAAATCCCGGGTCATAGGTAAATATACCCAACTCTTTATTTAAGGTGCCTATTTCAACAGCGGGGGTACCTGCAGTACCCCTCTGCAAAGTAAAATCTACTGCCTTGCCTGTTACGTTATTTTTTATTGTTACCGTATTTTTATTAGCCATAAACTATAACTCGTTGCTTACAAAACCTAATCAACTACCGGAAAAATGCAAAAACAGCTTACTTACCGAATCTTTTACGGAATTTATCAACACGACCCGCAGTATCAACAACTCTTTGTTTACCCGTGTAAAAAGGGTGACATGAAGAACATACTTCCACATGCAAGTCTTTAGCCAATACCGAGCCAGTTTCAAATGTATTACCACAACCACAGGTTACAGTAATTTGTTTATATTCAGGATGAATTTCTGGTTTCATTTTGATTCCACATTGCCCTTAAAATGGGCTGCATACATATTAGAGAACTGAGTATAATACGATTTACTTAACAATTCCGCAACACTCAATTTAATATGCGTATTATTTCACTCAATGCAAATGGTATTAGGGCTGCCGAGCGCAAAGGTTTTTTTCCTTGGTTAAAACAGCAAAATGCCGATATTGTCTGCATTCAAGAAACCAAAGCCCAAACAGAGCAGCTTAAAGCGGATGCTTTTTGGCCAGAAGATTATCATTGTTTTTACCATGATGCAGAAAAAAAAGGCTACAGTGGGGTTGCTGTTTATTGCAAAAAACAGCCTGATACCCTAATTCAAGGTCTAGGCTGGCACGACATAGACAGTGAAGGCCGCTTTATTGAAGCTCAAATAGGTCATTTAAGCGTCATTTCCCTTTACCTACCTTCAGGCTCTTCAGGTGAAGAACGCCAGGCATTTAAATTTAGCTTTCTTGAGCGTTTCTTGCCTTATTTACATGAACTTGAGGAAAATGGTCGTGATTATATTATTTGTGGCGACTGGAACATCGCGCACAAAGAAATAGACCTGAAAAATTGGAAAGGTAACAAAAATAACTCGGGTTTTTTACCTGAAGAACGGCTATGGATGGATACTTTATTTTCCAAAAAACAATGGTTTGATGCCTTTCGTTTAGTTAATCAGCAACAAGAACAATACACCTGGTGGTCAAACCGAGGACAGGCATGGGCCAAAAATGTCGGCTGGCGGATTGATTATCAAATCATTAGCAAAGCACTACAAGATAAAGTGCAAGCGAGTTCTATTTATAAAGAAGAACGCTTTTCTGACCATGCACCCTTGATTATGGACTACGACTACCCATTTTAAAAACCTATCGATAGCGGACTAAAGTCCGCTCTACTCTGCTTGTTGCTGTCGTATTAATAAAACAACCAGAATAATAGCGGGTAACCCCACCATCGAAGCATAGATAAAAAAACTGTGATAACCATAACTATCAACTACTATCCCCGAAAAACCACCTAACAGCTTTGCAGGTAAGGTCATCAAAGAACTAAACAAAGCATATTGTGTCGCGGTATAAGCACTACTGGTCAAACTGGATAAATAAGCAATAAAAACAGAGGTTGCAATCCCTCCGCTTAAATTATCCGCACTAATAACACCAGCTAACAACATTAAATCAGGCTCGGATATTGCAAGCAGGGCAAACAATAAATTTGTTAAAGCCACCATCACCGCGCCAAACAACAAAGGTTTCATAATACCATAACGTACTACCATCAGTCCGCCTAATGATGCTCCGGCAATGGTCATAAAAAAGCCAAAGATTTTACTGACATCGGCAATTTCTTTTTTACTAAAGCCTAAATCCAAATAGAAGGGGTTCGCCATCACTCCCATGGTAATATCACTCATCTTATAGACCGCAATTAGCCCCAGTATCAACAAGCCAGTCTTGCCATTACGCGCAAAAAACTCTACAAAAGGACTCACAACCGCATCAATAAACCACCGTAATAACTTTAAAAACCCCGTAGATGAAGAACCCAAACCAGCAACTTCCTCAAGCTTTTTTTCCACCTGCTCGACCGATGCGCTAACCTTATGCTCCGGCTCTTTAATCAGCAAAGTCGCAACAATACCCACCAGCATGGTTGCCGCCATCACATAATAAGCCACTTGCCAACTGGCATAATCGGCAATATAAAATGCTCCCGCCCCAGCCACTAACAGTGCAACACGGTACCCCAGAACATAGCTTGCCGCCATTGCCCCTTGATACGCCGACTCTACCGCTTCTATTCGATACGCATCAATCACAATATCTTGCGTCGCTGAACAAAAAGCCACCCAGACAGCAAACAAGGCAATCTGCTGTAGTTGAGAATGTGAATCTAAAAATCCCATCCCGACTAAGCCAGCTGCAACCCCTATTTGTGCAAGCAACATCCAGCTTCGTCTTTTTCCTAACCATTTAGTTAACAGCGGTAATGGCAGTCTGTCAACAACGGGCGCCCAAAACACCTTAATCGAATAGGTAATACCCACCCAGCTAAAAAAACCAATAACCGTTCTAGCGACCCCTTCATCTCTTAACCAGGCAGATAAAGTAGAGAACACCAGCAAAAAAGGAAGCCCCGCTGAAAAACCCAGAAAAATCATCCCCCACACCCGTGGTTTGGTATAAATTGAAAAAGCCTGTCGCCATGTATTTACAGTTTTCATAAGCCTATAAACAAAAAAAGCACCCTTTCTGAATACCTTATGGTATCCATAAAGGGTGCTATAGAGTTTTACATCACTATCGGGGTATATTTTTTACGCTGCAAAAAATTCACCTCAACTACATCAATCAACCATTGACCAAATAATGCACAAAGATACTGGCAAAATAGCCCAATGCAATAACAGGTGCCCATTTCAAATGACTAAAGAACGTGTATTTGTGATTAGACTGCCCCATTAAAGCAACACCCGCAGCTGAACCTACAGACAACATAGAGCCACCGGTTCCTGCTGTTAATGTCACCATCAGCCATTGATACATATCCATATCCAGATTCATATTCAATACAGCAAACATCACAGGTATGTTATCAACAATCGCTGAAATAAAACCGACTAATACGTTAGCTGTGGTATCACCCAAGCCTTCATACATAGCACCTGAAAGCAGTTCCAGATAACCAATATAACCTAAACCACCCACAGCAAATACCACACCGAAGAAGAAGAATAAAGTATCCCATTCTGCATCACGTACCTTATTAAAAATATCGAATGATTCATCCTGGTACAGCTTATTAATACTGTAACCGTAAATCATTAATACCGACAAGCCTACCATCATGCCCATAAAAGGCGGTAAATGTAAAAATTGTTTAAAACTAACCGCTGTAACAATGGTTAACAAAAACAACACACAGACTTGAATAGCACCCGGTTTTAACTTGATTGCTGCTTCATCAGTGGCTGCAGGGTGCGCATCAGGTATAGCTTGATACATAAAGAAAGCAGGCACCACATAGTTAACAACTGAAGGAATGAACAGCGCAAAAAAGTCAAAGAACTCGGCATAACCTGCTTGCCAAACCATCAAGGTTGTAATATCGCCAAAAGGGCTAAATGCACCACCGGCATTGGCAGCAACAACCAGGTTCACTAAACCAATGGCAATAAATTTATCATTACCTTTACCGACTGCCATCACCACAGCACCCACCAATAGAGCTGAGGTTAAGTTATCTGCGACTGCTGATAAAAAGAAGGTAATTATTCCTGTCACCCAAAACAATTGCTTATAGCTAAATTGTTTTCTAATCATCCAGGAACGTAGCGCTTCAAATACATGACGATCAGCCATTGCATTGATATAGGTCATTGCCACCAGCAAGAACAACATTAAAGCCGCATATTCTTTTAAATTAAATTCAAAAACCTCATGCAAGTCTTCTGTTGAAACCCCCGCCTCTGACGCTAAAATAGCGGCATGCGCCCAAATCAACCCAGCCACCAGAATCACAGGCTTGGACTTACGCAAGCCAGTAAATTCTTCAGCCATCACAAAGCCGTAAGCAATGATAAAAATCAGAACCGTATAAATCCCCCGTTCCGTTCCTGTAAGACCTAAATTAGCAACAGCCTCTTCTGCCATCACCACCTGAGGCAAAAACAACAGGCCAGCCAAGACCAATAACAATCGCAACAAAACAACCTCCTTCGAACACCAAGTTAGTAAAATAATTTAAAAAAGCAAGACAAAACAACCCTTAATGTTACCATCATACAATTAACTTTGTCATTTAAAGCGTCTCAGTATATGATGAGTGGTCTTGATTTATTCGCTCTAAACTAGCGCACTACACCTTATGTATCAGTATAACGACAACGACCAGACCCTGTTAAATGAAAGGGTTACCCAATTTAGAGGCCAGACCGAACGCTATTTAAAAGGCGAAATCGGTGAAGATGAATATCGCGCATTACGCTTGATGAATGGTGTCTATATTCAAATCCATGCCCCTATGCTTCGCGTTGCAGGGCCTTACGGCTTACTTTCTTCCGCGCAACTGCGGATGCTAGCGCATGTAGCCAGAAAATACGACAAAGGCTATGCTCACATTACCACCCGTCAAAATATTCAATTTAACTGGCCTGAATTAAAAAATATCCCGGATATTCTTGCTGATTTAGCCAGCGTTCAAATGCATGCCATCCAAACCAGCGGCAACTGTTTAAGAAATACCACTACCGATCATTTGGCGGGCGTTTGTACCGATGAAATAGAAGATTCACGTCCTTATTGTGAAATCATTCGCCAATGGACTACGCTACATCCTGAGTTTGCTTACTTACCTCGCAAGTTCAAAATTGCAGTCAGTGGTTCAAAAAATGACAGAGCAGTTACCCAGTTCCATGACATAGGGCTACATCTGGTTAAAAATGATAAAGGTGAAATAGGTTTCAGAGTTTTAGTAGGCGGAGGATTGGGACGTACACCCGTTATAGGTCAAGTGATTCGACCCTTCCTGGAAAAGAAACATCTGCTGTCTTATTTAGAAGCCATCGTTCGCGTTTACAATCTAAACGGTCGACGCGACAATAAATACAAAGCGCGTATAAAAATCCTGGTCAGAGAAAGCAGTATCGAAAGAATGGCAGAATGGGTGGAAGCAGAGTGGCAACAAATTAAACAGGGTATGGAAGTAAGTGATGCGCGTATCGCCGCTATACAAGCGCAATTCGCTCCCCCTGCTTACCAATCAAATGCTGATGATGCATCGTTACCAGAGCAATCCAGACAACAAAACCCTGCATTTGCAACATGGCTGGAACATAATACTGCAGCACATAAAATAGTGGGTTACAGTGCGGTTTATCTCTCGCTCAAAGCACCCGACTCGCCTCCTGGAGATATTACCGATAGCCAACTTGATGCTGTGGCAGACCTGGCGGATCAATTTAGTTTTGGTGAAATTAGAGCCACTCACAGACAAAATCTGGTATTTGCTGATGTCAAACAAAGTGATTTATTTGCCTTATGGCAGAAACTAACGGCGTTATCCTTAGCCACCCCTAATATAGGCACTGCAACAGACATGATCTGCTGCCCTGGTCTGGATTTTTGTGCATTGGCAAACGCCGGATCTATTGGCATAGCCAAAGAAATAAACGAAGCACTGGATGATATTGATTACATTCACGACATCGGTGAATTAAAAATCAATATGTCCGGTTGTATGAATGGTTGCGCCCATCAGAGTGTCGGTCATATTGGCATATTAGGTGTTGATAAAAAAGGGGTTGAATGGTATCAACTCACACTGGGAGGCTCATCTGAGAATGAAGCTGCTATAGGTAAACGCTTAGGTCCTGCGGTTGCTAAAGATAAAGTAACCCAGGCCATTACCACGATTCTGGATGTTTATATAAAACATCGTCATGATGATGAGATATTCCTGGATACAGTCAATCGTATTGGTGTCACGCCATTTAAACAAGCCGTCTATTAAGGTGAGCCATGAAAATAATAAAAGATAAACAAATCATAGAAGATAGCTGGACTCATCTTGCTGACAGTGATGAATTACCATCCGGTAACATCACGGTTTCTTTAGCACGCTGGAAACAGAAAAAAGCAACATTAAACCATCATCAAGGCAGTATTGGCATTCGAATCGCACCCACCGATAATGTTGCAGAAATTGCCGATGATTTAAATGCTATACCCTTAGTTGCCGTGGAGTTCCCCGCATTTACTGATGGCCGCGCATTTTCTCATGCTCGCCTGTTACGCGGACGATATGGTTATAACGGTGAAATTCGTGCGATTGGCAGCTATATGGCAGACCAGGTTTTTTACTTGTCTCGGGTAGGCGTTAATGCCTTTGAATTTGATACATCAGAGGAACTTAGCGTTGCACTATCAACGATGAATGATTTTACGGTGAATTATCAAGCATCAACAGATTAAGATTGCAACAGTGCGGACATGCTGTCCGCACTATTATTTAACATCCAGGATTACCGGATTTCCTCAATATTCACCACCTCAAACCACGCAGCTTTTCCATCAACAACCGGATAATATTGCATAATGACAGAATAGGCTTTACCGGTATCTACGACTGCAACACGAGGAATGATGACTTGCTGATTCTCAGGATTATATGTTGCACGATAAACATCGACCACCTCATCAATACTGAGCGTATCAATTTCTGACAAAATGAATTTCATGGCACTTTCTGAACTACGCGCTTGTCGAGCAAGGCTCAAAGTAGCCTGAACTATTTCTTCTGAGACCCTGACCCTGGGAATGATTAAATCACCCGTGCTTGAGTCATAGGTAGCAGCTCTGGATTTTGCCTGTGCCGATAACAAAGGATTACGTCCTGTTCTGGTTACGTTTATAACATATTGATCATCACTGTTCGGAAATACAGAAATATATTCTTCGGTCGTTGTATACGATTTAGCTTCACCCTTAGCATCTTTGCCAAGCACAGATACGCCTGGTCTTTGAAGAATAACTGAACCAACACCACATGAACCTGCATCACCTGAATCACCTTTTAACGGTGATGAAATAGCTATAAAATAATCTTCATCTATATCCTCAACACCAAGTTCAACCGCATTTAAACTACCAAAACAAGGGTCGACTATACCAATCAATGCACTATCAAAAATACCGGATCGATATGCCAGGTACATATGATTCGATGCCGCCGCCGAACTAACTCCACTAATAATTCCATTCCCTAGTAAATCATTAATTGAACCGGTTTCATCAACCCACCGATCAAATACAACTGACTTCTCTTCCATTGCTACTGTTAGCAAATCACGCTTAAAAATATAGAGCACCCAGCTTTTTTTACCAAAACAGCTAGTACCCTGTGGACAAACTTCAAGCACTATTGACTCATTACGCGCTTTTTTTAAAATAAACCAGTCTTTATCACCCGAACCATATAAATGACCTTTGATATTTTTACCAGAATTAAGTGGCACAGCCTTGGCAGACCGATCATTAAACTCAATATCTACATTATCAAAAGGATCACCTTCAGGCTGTTTAAATATAGTATTCCCATTTCCATCTATAGGATTACCAATAACTTGAACACTTAATTGCGCCTTAGCACTCCTTCCTGCCCCATCAATATAAGTATAATCAAAAATATCAGTGACAACCTGCCCAGCCTCCAAAGCAATAACAGCAGGCGCATTTTTATGAGCAGTATAAATAAAACTACCATCTGCATTTAACACTAAAAAACCATATTCACTACTCGGTGAACTCGTTAATTGAACTGTTTTTCCTTTACTATCATTCGTATTTACATTACCTGAAACTAAAGAATTATCTCTATTGATAACAACAGTCACCACATCATCATTTGCAATAGGTGTTTCTGGATTACCTTTAATATTTACAACCAAACTTGCAGTTGAACTCTGCCCTAAATTATTACTGTACTTATAAGAAAACGTATCTGTTACTGTTGCACCATTAGCCAAAGTAAGATTATTTGAATTATCATAAAGAGTATACTTATAAGCACCTGACGAACTTAACGTAAGAAAACCATACTGTCCTGACGTTGAGCCGTTGCTAGTGACCGTTTGGCCACGAAGATCATTATCAGTCACATTACCTGATGCCGTTGGATTCACATTAACCACGACCGAAGCCGTATCATTTACAGCAACAGGTGATGAGGTATTAGCACTAATCTCGACTACCAGTGTTGCAGTTGCACTTTGCCCAAGATCATTACTATAAGTATAAGCAAAGCTATCAGTAACTTGACTTCCTGCCGGTAAACTATCCGAGTTTTTATATAGCGTGTAACTGTAAGCACCTGATGAACCAATCAACTCAAGATAACCATACCCCCCTAAAGCCGAACCATCCATAGTCACAATACGACCATTTCGGTCATTATCACTCAAATTACCTGATACACTCAGGTTTTCACCAATTACGATCACTGCAGCATCATCAACAGCAATCGGTATTTCAGTATTTCCTTTAATTTCAATCGTTAAAGTAGCCCCATCGGATTGCCCTGTATTATTTGAATAACTATATGAAAAATAATCAAAAACCGTTTCACCAGACCTAATATTAGCCGTTACTTCATTACTATAAAGCTGATAAGTATAATTGCCTGATGCATTTAAACCAAGCACACCATACTGTCCAGCAGATGATCCATTAATAGTGACTAAATTACCATATAAATCATTCGTGATGACATTTCCAGATACATTTGCATTTCCACCAACGACCACTGAAGCAGTATCATTATTTGCCTGTGGTGCAGGATTAAATTTGGCAGCAAAAGTCGGCGATGAACAGCCTAAAACAAGTGCTATTGATAAGGCTATATTTTTTCTATACATGAGGGGGGGATCTCCTACCACCATTCAACTATAACTAAACATTTACAGCTTAGCTTAGTTTAATTTTATATATAGTCAAGTCACAACCTGGCGCCCCTTTTTTGCTAACCCCATCGTTTAACATTGAGTAGTAGATCAAACCTGTAATTTGATAGTTTTTTCATCAGAAACAACTGATGTTATGCAGGATTATTGAAAATCAATAAATTACAGCCTAATTTAGAGTAGTGCTGATTCAGTACAATGTAAACTAAACATAAAAAAACCAATGAAACCAATGAAACCAATGGGGTCATGAAACCAATGGGGTCAAAACCAATGGGGTCAGACTCGATTAAAATACCCAAAGTGAGAGTCACTTACTTTG
>CAYMPX010000004.1:0-23687 GCA_964392135.1 uncultured Methylomarinum sp. | reverse complement strand
CAGGGGTATTAAACACATAATGCAAAGCCACCGTAAGCTCCACAGTGCCTAAGCCTGCAGAGAAATGACCGCCGGATAGGCTGACTGTGTGGGTTAAATAGCGGCGAACTTCATCGGATAAAGACTTTAGCTGGTTTTTAGAAAGCTTGCGTACATCATTAGGTGTGCTGATGTTATCGAGGAGAGGGTAATTTCCAGAGCTATTCATGTAGTTTAATTCCTTGTTTGCGGTGCTTTGTACTAATCCCAATAAGTTTTTTATCTCATCTCCTCAGCTTAATATTATGTAGCAAACAAAGAAAAAGCGCTTGTATTGTAGGGTCGTCCATCAGCTCCGGTCACGATGATTTAGAATGCAATCAGCGTTGTAGCAAATAGCTCGCGCGGAGGGCGGACGCTCCTACAGGGGTATTAGTGTTACGTGTAATAGTTGACTATTGTAGTTGGTTTTTAGTGGTCGCGCTGAATAATATAAAGCGATAAGTCGCGTAATAAATCGGCTTCAGAGCCAAAACTACGGAGGCTTTCGATGGCTTGTTGGTGTAACTCTTGTGCTTTTTGTTTCGCACCTGCTAAACCTAATAAAGCGGGATAAGTCGGTTTGTCATTTTCTTGATCTTTACCTTGGGTTTTACCTAAGGTTGCTGTATCGCTTTCCTGGTCAAGAATATCATCTTTCACTTGAAAAGAAAGACCAATGCATTTTGCATAATGATCTAGTTTTTTAGCAACAGCAGGGTCTATATCTGGTTTTGCTAACGCAGCCATATTGACACTGGCACGAATTAACGCGCCGGTTTTATGAATATGCATGTTTTCTAGTTCAGGTAACGTCAGTTGAGTACCGACAGATTCTAAATCAATCGCCTGTCCGCCGACCATGCCTTGAGATCCACTGGCCTTGGTTAAGGTAGTAATCATTTTTAAACGACTCTCTGCATCCACTTTGATTGATGAGTCATTGGCTAACACTTCAAAGGCTAGGGTTTGTAATGCATCGCCGGTTAAAATAGCGGTGGCTTCATCGTAAGCAATATGAGAAGTCGGTTTTCCACGTCTTAAATCATCATCATCCATTGCCGGAAGATCATCATGAATTAATGAGTAAACATGAATTAATTCAACCGCGCAGGCAGGACCATCTAAGATATCTTCAGATAAGCCTAATGCTTTTCCTGTGGCATAAGTCAACATAGGGCGCATACGTTTACCCCCGTCTAAGGTGCTGTAACGCATCGCATGGTGAAGTTTTTTGGGTAAAATATTTTCAGACGGCAGGCGTGCATCTAAGGCGTGTTCAACTCGACTTTGGGCAGAAATAAGATATTCTTTTAAGGCATTACTCATCGTTAAAGGGCTCCAGGGTTTGTTTGCCGTTTTTTTCTAATAGAATTTGGACTTTTTGTTCAGCATCCTGCAATGCTTTCTGGCAGGTACTGGTTAATTTGACACCACGTTCGAATGATTTTAAAGACTCTTCCAGTGATATATCACCTTGTTCCATTTGTTCAATAAGCTGTTCAAGTTCTTCCAGTGAATCTTCAAATAGGGTCGGGTTTTTCTTTCTAGGCATAGTTAAACCATGGTGTTATGTCGTATTAGCCGTCGTAGCGAATAATTACATGTTACGATAATAATTTAGTCACTATTATATCTTAAATATCAGCATTTATGAGTAGCGAATATAACGCAGCAGCAATTGAAGTTTTAAGTGGGTTGGACCCCGTACGAAAGCGTCCGGGCATGTACACAGATACTACCAGACCAAATCATTTGGTGCAGGAAGTGGTGGACAACAGTGTTGATGAAGCGATGGCTGGATATGCAGACAGCATTGAGGTTGTGTTGTATAAGGATGGCTCGGTATCTGTTAACGATAATGGTCGGGGCATGCCGGTTGATTTGCACCCGGAACAAGGTATTCCCGGGGTTGAAGTGATTTTGACCCAATTGCATGCGGGAGGCAAGTTCTCTAATAAAAACTATCAGTTCTCAGGGGGCTTACACGGTGTTGGGGTGTCGGTGGTTAATGCCTTAACCACACAATTAGAGGTTGAAGTTAAGCGTAATGGCAAAATCTACCAGATGACCTTTGCTAATGGCAATAAGCAAACAGACTTAATAGCAACCGGCTCGGTCGGGAAGGCAAATACCGGCACAAAGATTACTTTTTTACCGGATGCGAAGTATTTCGATTCAAATAAGATTTCTGTCTTAAAGCTTAAACATGTGTTGCGTGCAAAAGCGGTTTTATGTCCAGGATTAAATATTTCATTACAGTCGGAGCAAACAGATGAACAGTGGATCTGGTGTTATCAGGATGGCTTAAAAGAATATTTGCTTGATCGGGTAGGTGAGGTGGAAATTTGTCCTGAAATTCCCTTTATGGTAGATTCGGCAGCGTCGAATGAAGCAGTGGAGTGGGGAATTGTATGGACGGCAGATAGTTTACCCGAAGTGATCGCTGAAAGTTACGTTAATCTGGTGCCTACCGCTCAGGGTGGAACACATGTTAATGGTTTAAGGGCGGGCTTAACTGAAGCCATGCGTGAGTTCTGTGAATTTAGAAATTTGCTGCCACGCGGGGTAAAAATTGCCCCTGAAGATATTTGGGAAAATTGCCACTTTGTATTGTCGGTCAAATTAGAAGATCCACAGTTTTCGGGGCAAACCAAAGAGCGTTTAAGTTCCAGAGAATGTGTACCCTTTGTTTCAGGCATTGCCAAGGATAGTTTTAGTCTATGGCTGAATCAACACCCACAAGAGGGTGAGAAGGTCGCAGAAATTATTCTCGCGAGTGCCCAAAAACGGCTTAAATCCAACAAGAAAATAATTAGAAAAAAAGTCACATCCGGCCCTGCATTACCCGGGAAGTTGGCAGACTGTTCGGCACAGGATATTTCGCGAACTGAATTATTTTTAGTAGAAGGGGATTCGGCGGGAGGCTCGGCAAAGCAGGCAAGAGATAGAGAATTTCAGGCAATTATGCCATTAAGAGGAAAAATTCTTAATACCTGGGAAGTCGATTCTGCACAAGTGATGGCTTCACAAGAAGTCCATGATATTGCCGTGGCTTTAGGCATTGAACCGGATTCGGATGATCTTAAAAATTTACGTTATGGCAAAGTCTGTGTGTTGGCGGATGCGGATTCGGATGGAAATCATATTGCTACCTTGATTTGCGCCTTATTTTATAAGCATTTTAAGACTTTGGTTAGCGCGGGGCATGTGTTTATTGCCATGCCACCGTTGTATCGAATCGATGTAGGTAAAAAAGTATTTTATGCTTTGGATGAGGCTGAAAGAGTGGGCGTTTTGGCAAGAATTGAAGCGGAAAAACTAAGAGGTAAAATTAATGTGCAACGATTCAAAGGTCTGGGTGAAATGAATCCGGGTCAATTAAGAGAAACGACCATGAATCCTGATACCCGGAGGTTGGTGCAATTAACGGTTGATGATGAAGAGGGAACAACGGAGCAGATGGATTTATTGTTGGCTAAAAAACGCTCGAAAGACAGGAAAAGTTGGTTGGAAATTAAAGGAAATTTAGCGGAAATTTAGCGGAATATTCAGATGTTCTTTTATCAAAGAGCCACCACAGACCCCGTCTCTTCAGATCGAGGATGTAGCGGCTCTCTGGCGAGAGTGAGTTAAGAAAATATTATTGTATTAAGTTAATCCTGGTGTTAATAACTTGAGAGTCAAAAGTTATTGCTGTGAACTTTCTTGTTGTAAACATTTTTCCACTTCCAGTACATGCAGGGTGGTTTTAATCACGGTATCTGGCGTTAGACTTATCGACTCTATCCCTAATTTCACCAGAAATTCAGCCATTTCTGGATAATCAGAAGGTGCTTGTCCGCATATACCCGAGTAACAGCCATTACGTTTTGCACCTTCAACAGCCAGTCGAATAACTTGTTTAACCCCGGGATCACGCTCATCAAAATCAAAGGCAACAATTTCAGAATCCCTATCCACGCCGAGTATTAACTGAGTTAAGTCGTTAGACCCAATGGAAAAACCATCAAATATTTTGGCAAAGGCATCAATTTGAATGACATTATTTGGTATTTCACACATGACATAGATTTTTAGCCCATTTTGACCCCGCTTTAGACCGAATTCTGCCATTTTTGCCAGCACTCTTTCGCCTTCGTCAACTCTACGACAGAATGGAATCATCAGAACCACATTTGTCAGACCCATATCATCGCGTACTCGCTTCATGGCGGCACATTCTAGCTCAAAGCCTTCCTGATAAGCGGGATGCGTATAACGAGCAGCCCCGCGAAAGCCAATCATTGGGTTTTCTTCTTCTGGTTCAAAAGCGCAGCCACCGAGTAAAGAGGCATATTCATTGCTTTTGAAATCTGACATACGAACGATAACGGGTTTGGGATAGAAAGCGGCTGCAATCGTGCCTACGCCTTCCGACAAGCGACGTACAAAATAATCTGCTGGGTTATCATAGCCTGACAGCAAGCGTTTTATGTCCTGCTTTTCCTTGTTATTTTGCACTCGATCAACATGTAACAAGGCCATCGGATGTACCTTGATATATTCATTGATAATAAATTCCATCCGGGCAAGCCCGACCCCATCGTTTGGCAGAAAACGACTTTTGAATGCCAGATCGGGATTACCCAGATTGAGCATGATCTTGGTTTTGGGACGTTTCAATTTAGCCAGGTTGGTTTTCTTAATATGAAAAGGAATTGTACCTTGATAGACTTTGCCGATATCTCCCTCAGCACAACAAACGGTCACCTGTTCGCCGTTGCCAACTTTAGTGGTTGCGTTATCACAGCCTATAACGGCTGGAATACCAAGTTCTCGGGCGATAATTGCAGCATGACAGGTACGACCGCCACGATTAGTGACAATGGCGGAGGCAATTTTCATAATGGGTTCCCAATCGGGTGAGGTGGTATCGGTAACCAGTACCTCGCCTGCACGGAATTCAGACAAATGCTCTGGGTGGCTAATTACATGTGCCATGCCGTTAGCAATTTTGCCTCCCACCGCATGTCCTTTCGCGATCACTCTACCACTACCCAGTAGCTGATGTTCTTCTAACAATAGATCTTGTTTTTGTGAACTTACAGTTTCCGGTCTGGCCTGAACAATATATAATTCACCATCCAGTCCATCCTTAGCCCATTCGATATCCATGGGTCTTTCCTTTCCTGCCACTTCACTGTATAGCTGTTCAATTTTGATGGCATAGTCAGCCAGTTCCAGTACATCGGCATCATTCAAACAAAAACGCTGCCGTTCTTTGGTCGAAGTAATGACATTTTTGGTCGCTTTGTGGGTATTACCTTCGTTATAAATCATTTTGATTTTTTTTAGACCTGGTACCCGGCGTAATACACAGCGATGACCTTGTATAAAGGTCGGCTTATGCACATAAAATTCATCCGGCTCCACCATACCCTGTACCACATTTTCCCCTAATCCATAGGCTGCGGTAATAAACACCACATCTCGGAAACCGGATTCGGTATCCAGCGAAAACATCACGCCACTACTGGCAATATCAGAACGTACCATCTTCATTACCCCAATAGACAGTGCGACACTTAGGTGGTCAAAGCCCTGATCCATACGGTAGTGAATTGCCCGGTCAGTGAACAGACTGGCAAAGCAGCGATGACAGGATTCCAGTAAATCAGCAACACCGGTAATATTAAGATAGGTGTCCTGTTGTCCGGCAAAACTGGCAGTAGGTAAATCCTCTGCTGTTGCCGAACTGCGTACTGCCAGGCTAAGAGCAGAACCATACTGTTGTTGTAGTTGTTGATAGGCGCGACTGATTTCGTCTTCCAGATCGGTCGGTAAAGCGGCGGAGTAGACAATCTCGCGGGCTTTTTTTCCACAGCGCGCCAGGTTTTCAACATCATGCAGTTTTAAACCGTGCAGTGTTGCACGCAATTCATCCCAACTATTACTGCTTTTCAGAATATAGCGATAAGCCTCTGCCGTAATGGCAAAACCGTTCGGTACCTTGACCCCCTGAGATCCCAGTTTTTGGTACATCTCCCCCAGTGATGCATTTTTACCGCCTACTAGTGGAATATCATTAATGCCTATTTCTTCAAAAAAACGAATATATTGATAGTTCATATTCCTTACCCTGTTGGTTTGAGAGAACATTGTGTTTTTATCTTATCATTCATCTGCTCTGTACACTTTTAAACATCAGAGGCTGTGAATAAATCCCTGTATTATTTTTAGAACCTTGAACACGAAAAAAAATCATAGATTTAAAATTTTGTTTTTTTAACCACAAAGCCTTTAAATTTAAATTATTAGGGAGTTTTTATCTATTTTTACATGCACTGATTTATAAAAAAAGTAGTAAACCTTAAGTTGAGGAGTGATTTATTCACACTCGATGTTCAAGTTTTTATCACTTGACTTTTTTAGTTGCCAGACAATCAATAATATAAATGTATTTCTCACGCTGAGGTATCCTTGATACTGCGAGCAATACATAGTGTATAGCTCTTGAATATACTGGATTGCACGAATTTTTTTAGAAGTCAATACTAAAAAACTTGAACATCGAGTCACAGCCTATCAGTTTTGCTTGTGGTAAACTGAGGTTGCTCGCTCCCAACAGTGCATTTTGCTTTGTTACATTTGAAGTGTTATTTGTATTCGACAAATTCGCGCCATAATGTTCAATATCTGTATGGTTTGAATGAATTCGAATCTACAGGTTCAGGGTCTCGAACACAGGTACATAGAGTGGGCGATGGAGTATTTTGATAGTCAGCCAAATCGAAGATAAGTTTGGGGTGCAAGCTGGTTATCTGGTCGATTTTCATCACATTTGTGAATACCAGGCGGAAGCTGGAAAAATATGTGCGCCGGATGAAGATGGCAGCGGCATGGATGGAACTCTCAAAAAGAGTTGTTGAAAAATAATGAATATGTAGTCATCATTGAAAATTCAGTAGCTTATTTAGAAGCAGATAAAATTGAAGAGACCCAAAAAATAACCGGGATCAGATATACATTAAAAATCATCTCTTTTCTTACGCCAGTCGATAGGTCATCCCACTTTTTTGGCTTTTGACCTTCTACCTGTAAATATCTCAGTCTCATCCTTGAAACGATCATGACCGGAAGTGTACATTTAATTTGTATCTAACCCCGGTTATTAGCTACCAGGCACCCATTATGACTTTGTGTTCAGGTCGTTCACGCTCTTCATTCAGTAATAAATTTTCAGTCACCGGTTTACTATGATCAAGGAGTCCCAGTAGCTCACAGATAACACCACAAATCTCTGTTTGTTTTGGTGCGCAACCTGCCTGGTGAGAGAAACGATCGCCAATGACATATAAGGGAATATCTCGTTCTTCGGCTAAAGAACCTCCGTGGCTTTTATCCGTATTCATACCATGATCTGCGGTAATGATGATTTGGTAACCTGCTTCAATCCAGGTTGGAAGGTATTCGGATAGCTCTTTATCTGATCGGCGAGTGGTATTGCGGTAATGAGAGCTGTCAAGTCCAGAGCGATGTCCCGCTTCATCAATACTCATAGGATGAATCAATAGAAAATCAGGGTCGTAACGGCGGCGTAATAATTCAGCATCAAGGTACAAATGACCGTCAGGGTATTGCCCATCGTGGTAAAAAGAGCCATATTGGATGAGTTGTTCGGCATCTACTGTATGGCGGTCTCGTACGGCGTTGTAAGGGCTTTTATTATACAGTTCGCTGAACCAATGAAATGCAGCGGCGGCAGTAGACAATCCGGCTTTGCGAGCCAGGCTGAAAACGCTTTTTTGGTTGGAGTTACGTACTACCTGGTTGTGAACAATTCCGCTAACGGCGGGTGTTACACCCGTTAGAATGGTCTCGTAAAGTGGGCGAGACATGGATGGTAATTCGCATTGTACTTTGTAAAGGGTCGCGGAGCCTTGTTCGCCTAACGACTGAACAAACCCCATGCATTGTTCGGCAATTTTATACGCTAAACCATCAAGAACGATGAGTATTACTTTATCTGTCATTATTACTCCGAATACAGGACTGAATTAAGAAGTTATTTTTTGATTACTAACCGTGTTATAAAGGATATACAAGTTTTATTACGAAAAAATGACACTAAAAGGGTATTTTGATGACAAACCATGTTGTAAAGTAATTAGTGGTCGGGTCTAGGAGTAAGTTTGGATTATAACTCATTGAATAAAAAGTCTTTTATTGTCACAAACCGCTAGTTTAAAACTATGCACTTTCAGTGTAAGGCTTTAGCATTTAAATAGAATCGTGGAGCGATACATTGCTTTACCCGATAACGACTTTAAGTCGTTTTAAAAACAACCTATGGACTTTAGTCCATAGTGGTTGAGAAGGACTATTGTTTGATACAGATAGAAATTTGGATTGTTGCCGGGTTATTAATCTTCATCTTGGGGTTGCTGATAAGTAACCGCTATGCTGCGCATATTGTTTTAATGTCAGGATTAGGTGGGTTAGTTATTTCAGGTATTTTATCGCCCGGCGAAGCTTTAATCGGGTTTTCTAATCCCGGAATTTTTACTATAGCGGCGTTATATCTAGTGGTGGCTGGATTACGTGAAACAGGAGCGGTAACGTGGATAGGCAGGCTGTTATTAGGTAAACCCACGGCGTATTCTACAGCATTAATACGCTTATTATTATCAGCTGCCAGTATGAGTGCACTGATTAATAATAGCCCCGTGGTTGCTATGTTTACAACTGCATTACAGGATTGGTGCATTCGATCTGGCTTTAAAGTCTCACGTTTTTTATTACCTTTGAGTTATGTGTCTATTTTAGGAGGAACTTGTACTTTAATAGGTACAAGTACAAACCTGGTTGTTGATGGCTTGATGCGACACGCTGGATTAGCCGGATTTAGTTTATTTGAATTGTCGGCAGTAGGCATACCGATCACACTGGTTGGCTGTCTATATTTGTTTTTCTTTGGACATAGAATCTTGCCAGATAAAGAGGGAGCGAGAGAGCAGTTTAATAAGGTACGAGAATATTTATTAGAAATGACTGTAGAGCATGGTTGTGAATTAATTGGTCAGAGTATTGCTGAAGCAGGGTTGCGTAATTTACCGGGCTTGTATTTGGTTGAGATAGTACGAGGGGAACAGTTATTCCCTGTCATCTCGCCACACACTGTGATTTATGCAGGAGACCAGCTAGTCTTTGCAGGTGCTGTTGAGTCAGTTGTTGAATTACGTCGTATTCGTGGTTTAACCGTTGCGACCAAGCAGTTATTTAAGTTGGATGGCTATCAGCATGAACGGCGTTTATTTGAGGCAGTCGTTTCAGCAGAGTCCCCCATTGTTGGTATTGATATCCGTAAAGCACGTTTTAGACACCGTTATAATGCAGTTGTATTATCTGTCTCTAGAAATGGACAACGAATTAAAGGGAAAGTAGGTAATATTACTGTTCAACCGGGAGATACTTTGCTCATTGAGGCTGAAAAAGGTTTTTTATTTAAATATCGTAATAATCGTGATTTTTTGTTAATTAGTAAATTAGAAAATTCTTCGCCTGTTCGTCATGAATATGCTCCAAGAGCATTAATGATTATGCTTTTAATGTTGCTATTGACTGTGAGCGGAATAATGACAATTTTACAAGCGACTTTACTCGCTGTTGGGCTTATGCTGTTCACCCAGTGTTTAACGCTGGAAAATGCCCGGAAAAATATTGATTTTTCCGTTTTATCGGTGATAGCGTGTGCTTTTGGCTTGGGAGCTGCTGTGCAAAAAGTTGGTTTAGCCTCTTTGCTTGCAGAGCAAGTTTTATTACTTTCAGGAAATAATCCGTGGTTTTTATTAATACTGGTTTATTTGGCGACAGCCATATTGACTGAAATGATTACGAATAATGCTGCAGCGATTATTATGTTTCCTATCGCGATGAGTGGAGCCAATGTTTTAGCCGTTAGTGAAACACCGTTTGCCGTTGCTGTCATGATCGCTGCCTCGGCAAGTTTTATTACTCCCATAGGTTATCAAACTAATTTAATGGTTTATGGTCCGGGGGGGTATCGGTTTAGTGATTATCTAAAACTAGGTATACCATTGAGTGTTATTACTGCAATAACAGCATTATGGCTAATCCCTCAAATTTGGTTGTTCTGACACGTGGTTTTTGCCTGCATTCCTGAGGAAAAATCAAGCGATAGGGAGTTACATTGGTGAGTCGGTTAATGGATTCAGTGGCTATTTTCAACCCGTCTTGTATTGGTTTTTTGCATAAAAACTGAGTGCTGACAATTTGAACAAGAAATTACTCCCCAATGACTGTTGCTGAGTGACTTTGGACTAAAACCACTCTTTATTTGGAGAAAGAAAAACTACGGTTTTAACTAGATCAGAGCAAAGTTAAATCTTAAAAAAAGACTGTATGACTACGGTTTAATAGTTTTCCATTCATTATTAATAAAGCCTTGTATAGGCTGGTATTGTGTTTTATACGACATTTTCCGGCAGTCTTTAATCCAGAATCCCATATAAACAAAGGCTAAATTCATTTCTTTTGCATGATTGATTTGCCATAGGACAGCATAAGTCCCTAAACTGTATGATGAAAATTCAGGTTCAAAAAAAGTATAGACAGCTGACAAGGCATTGTCTAATAAATCAACGATTGCAATAGCGGCTAATTCATCATCAATGGAAAACTCTACGAATAAAGTATTGCACCAATCACTGCTGAGAAAATTAATGTAATCATCTTCGCTGGAATCAGCCATCCCCCCCGCTTGGTGCCTATGCTTCTGGTAACGCATATACATATCATAATGTGCTTGTTCAAATTGTGCGGGTTTTACAATAACGGATGTGTGTTGGTTTTTTTTTAAACAGCGTTTTTGGTTTTTATTCGGGATAAACTGATCGGTAGCGATTCTGCTAGCGATACAGTCTGAGCAGTCAGGGCAATGGGGGATATAAACTTCATTGCCGCTACGTCTGAAACCTTGTTCAATAAGTTGACTGTAAATTGCCGTATTGAGTGAAAATGAAGGATGAACGAATGCGGATTGTGAATTTTTTTTGTCTAGATAGCTACACGGCTGTTGATCTGTAAGAAATAATGGGATTGAAATCACAGTTTCACCTGTTCCATGCGTTGTTATTGGGAGAGAGAGGACAGTATTGATTGAGTAATTGCGCAAAGTCGTTGCGATTGATTTCTTCAGCGCCAAGGCTGCTCAGGTGATCGGAATGAATTTGGCAGTCAATCAGCTGATAACCCCATACAGAAAGCTGTTTAACCAGATGATAAAAAGCAACTTTAGAGGCATCTGTTTTTCTGTGGAACATTGATTCACCAAAAAATACCTGACCAATGGCAATACCATATAATCCGCCGACTAGTTCATCATCAAACCATGCTTCAAAGGAATGGGCAACCCCTTGATGGTGAAGTCTGGTATAGGCCTGGTACATATCCTCAGTAATCCAGGTGCCTGTTTCTTTCTCTCTTGGGCCGGCGCAATATTGCATGACCTGAGAAAAGGCGTGATCGTAAGTGAGGGTAAAACTCTCTTTGCGAATGGTTTTTCTAAGGCTGCGAGATACATTTAAGGCATAAGGAAATAATATTAAGCGAGGATTGGGTGACCACCATAAAATAGGTTCATCGGCACTGAACCAGGGAAAAATACCTTGTCGGTATGCATTGATGATACGTTGAGGTGATAGGCAGCCTCCGGCGGCTAATAAACCATCAGGGACTGTTAGTGCGGTTTCTATTGCAGGAAAATCCTGATTAGGGTCTGACGGGTTGAGTATGGGTAGTTGCATAAGTTAAGGGTATAAAGCCACAAAGCGAAATGTTTTTACTGATCTTCTCTTTCTGCTTCCAAGTGAATTATAGTGTAGGAGCGTCCGCCCTTGGCGCGATGATACTTAAGTTTTGCAGCAAAGAACTCGCGACGAGGGCGGACACTCCTACAGGAAGTTCTGTGGATTGGTGTGATTAACCTTCTAATTCATCCAGAAATTTCTCAGCATCCAGTGCAGCCATACAGCCTGCACCGGCTGAGGTAACGGCTTGTTTATAGTGAGGGTCCATGACATCACCTGCTGCAAAAACACCTTTAACACTGGTTGCAGTGGCATTGCCGCTAATGCCACTGTTTACTGTAATATAACCGTGTTGCATATCTAATTGACCCTCAAAGATACCGGTGTTTGGGGTATGGCCAATGGCAATAAAAACTCCATGAACATCCAAGTCTTCTGTCGAATCATCTTTGGTGCTTTTGACTCTAATGCCAGTCACTCCCATATCATCACCAAGCACTTCATCAAGCGTGGTATCCCACTTAATAACGATATTGCCGTTTTTAGACTTTTCAAGTATCTTATCGGCTAAAATCTTTTCAGAACGGAATTTGTCACGGCGATGAATGATAGTCACTTGAGAAGCTATGTTAGATAAATACAAGGCTTCTTCAACGGCAGTGTTGCCACCACCCACAACAGCAACGGGTTTATTGCGATAGAAAAAACCATCACAGGTTGCACAGGCTGAAACCCCTTTGCCTTTAAATGCTTCTTCAGATTCCATCCCTAAATACATGGCTGAAGCGCCTGTTGCAATAATCAAAGCATCACAGGTATAGCGTGCTGAGTCTCCCGTTAATACAAAAGGGCGAGTTGATAAGTCAGTGGTGTGGATATGGTCGAAAATAATTTCAGTATTAAAGCGTTCGGCATGTAAACGCATACGTTCCATTAAATCAGGGCCTTGCAGACCTTCCACATCACCTGGCCAGTTATCAACTTCTGTGGTAGTGGTTAATTGTCCACCTTGTTGCATTCCTGTAATCATCACCGGATTCAGATTTGCTCTGGCAGCATAAACTGCCGCAGTGTATCCAGCAGGGCCTGTGCCAAGAATTAGAAGCTTGCAGTGTTTTGTTTCACTCATTAAAAGATCTCTATCAAAAATTTGAAATATTTTTGTATCTATTCGGCGTGTTTAGAACGAAGGATGCAGGGTATTGATTTATAAGGATGCGTGAATACGTCCTTGTAAGCTCTGCTGCAATATCCTGCTGCCCGAAGCCTGATAAATCAACGACCTGCACTCTCAGCGAAAATTACGCTGGGTAGTTACATATTTTCTAATTATACGTTAGTTTTATTGATAGATGAAAAACTATAGTGAGGTAATAAACAGGGTGGTTTATAGATAAACATTTCATGTGAAAACTATCATTATTGATCTATAATTATGTTTTACCAGAATTTTTATGTAGATATTATGTCAGCAATTATTGAAGAAAAGACAATGCGTGGATTGCGTGAAATTGTGTTATTGGGTTTTCTGACGGTTGCGTTATTTTTTTTAATTGCACTCATTACCTTTAGTAATGAAGATGCCGGGTGGACGCATAGCGGTTCTATGCAGTTCATTAATAATGCCTGTGGCATGGTGGGAGCCTGGGTTTCTGATTTTTCATTAAGTTTTTTTGGCTTAATGGCGTATTTATTTCCTGCCATGTTTTTTTGGCATGGTTATCTTCTTTATACTAAAACTGAAAAACAGAGGGGAAAGCTGGTTTTTTTAGTTCGCTGGTTTGGGTTTATAGTGACACTGGTTGCAGGGTGTACTATTTTATCCTTGCATATTTTAAGGTTAAAGGTTGAGTTACCCGGGCGCACAGGGGGGGTTCTTGGGCAAGAAATAGGGGATACCTTATTAATTGTATTTGGAAATTCAGGCGCGACTTTGTTGGTGTTAGCCTTTTTTTTAGCAGGAATCACACTGTTTACCGGGTTATCCTGGGTTTCTTTAGTTGATTTTGTCGGGAAATACACCTTGTCACTGAGTAATCAATTTTATCAGTGGCTGTTGTCGCTTTATGATACTCATAGAGATCAACAAGTACACTCTGTTCAAGGTAACAGAGAAAAAACCAGTGAGGTGGTGGAATCAAAGAAAGAAAAATCTAAAACAGCTAAGGAAACGAGCAAAAAATCGAAAATCAAAATCCCTCCCATTATTAATACCATGGTAAAGCCCACAAAGGAAGCTAAAGAAAATCAGGTTGGTTCATTTGAAAAACCGTTTGATGTCAATGCCTACGAAGGTGAGCTGCCACCCATAGAGTTACTTGATAAACGAAGCATTAAAGTAAAAGGCTATTCGGAAAGTGATTTAGAAGAAATGTCTCGCCTGGTAGAAGATGTATTGCAAGATTTTAATATAGTGGTCGAGGTTGTTGCGGTACATCCTGGGCCGGTTATTACGCGTTTCGAATTGAGTTTAGCGGCTGGAATAAAAGTCAGTCGGGTAAGCGGTTTGTCTAAAGATATTGCACGGGGTCTGTCTGTTACCAGTGTGCGTATTGTTGAGGTGATTCAAGGTAAATCTGTGATTGGTCTGGAAATTCCTAATCAAGAAAGAGAGATGGTGTCTTTGCGCGATTTAATTGAGTCCAGGAAGTTTGATAAAGCGAAATCAAAGTTGACTTTTGCGATGGGTAAAGATATTGCGGGTGCACCTGTAATTGCAGATCTGGGTAAAATGCCACATGCTTTGGTTGCGGGTACCACGGGTTCGGGTAAATCAGTGGCAATTAATACCATGATTCTGAGTTTGCTTTATAAAGCAACACCGGAAGAAGTGCGGATGATTATGATAGATCCAAAAATGCTGGAGCTATCGGTATATGAGGGCATACCTCATCTGTTAACACCTGTGGTAACGGATATGAAAGATGCTCAAAACGCATTGCGTTGGGCCGTTGCAGAAATGGAAAGACGTTATAAATTGATGTCTAAAGTGGGGGTACGTAATTTAGCGGGATTTAATCAATTGATTGCCGATGCCGAAAAGAAGGGAGAACCTATTCGCGATCCTTTATTTCAATTAACGGAACCCCTGGAAGAGGGGGAATCATTTCCCGTGCTAACAACGCTGCCTAGTATTGTCATTGTTATTGATGAATTGGCTGATATGATGATGATTGTCGGTAAAAAGGTTGAAGAACTGATTGCTCGTCTGGCACAGAAAGCAAGGGCAGCGGGTATACATTTAGTGTTGGCAACTCAACGTCCTTCGGTCGATGTTTTAACCGGCTTAATTAAGGCCAATGTCCCTACGCGTATTTCTTTTCAGGTATCCTCACGAATTGATTCCAGAACGATTCTTGACCAAGGCGGCGCGGAAGCCTTGCTAGGGAACGGTGATATGTTATTTTTACCTTCGGGAACCAGTATTCCTATTAGAGCGCATGGCGCTTTTGTTGATGATCATGAAGTACATAAAATCGTAGAGTTCCTGAAGCAGACCGGACCTACCAATTATTTGGAAGAAATTACCCAGGAACGTTCTGATATGGGGGAAGTGGCGACCGAAGGTGCTGGGGATTCGGAAATGGATGCGTTATATGATGAAGCGGTTATGTTTGTTACGGAGTCTCGTAAAGCGTCAATTTCCAGTGTACAAAGACGTTTTAAAGTGGGTTATAACCGAGCGGCAAGAATGATTGAGGATATGGAAACCGCTGGTGTGGTTAGTGCTCCCGAAGGCAATGGTTCAAGACAAGTTTTAGCACCAACTGCATCAAAGGATTAATATGAGTAATACTGTTTTAGTTGTTATTGGGGTTATGTTGATATCAACGCTTACCGGGTGGTTTTTTAGTCATTCTAAAGAGGCTGAAATGCCTGTTAAGGTTATGTTATTTGTGCTGTATTTCTGGGTATCGGTATTTATTCAAATAATAATTTTTGCGGGTCTCTATCATTTTGACTTGCTTTAAAAAGATATATTTTATTCTTTATCAATCGAGTCTGACCCTATTGGTTCCTATTGGTTATGAAAGCCTTTGAAATGAGGCTTTTTTATGCAAAATATTTTTATGGGTGACATAATGACATTATGTCAAAATAATTCCCAGTAAAAATGGAACAATGAAAATAAAAACAGAATTTTCTACTCTTCTTAAAAAATCAGGGCTTACTAAAGAAGAAGCTGCTGAAAAAATGGGGTATACAATAAGGACTATCTATAGATGGGAAGCAGGAGAAACAAAACCTCGAAAAAACGCTATTGATTGGCTTATTTATCAATCGAAAAACAAAAACCGTTCATTACCTATCTTGAATGAAAAATTTCAATTTATTGATTTATTCGCTGGAATAGGAGGGTTAAGAAAAGGTTTTGAATCTATTGGTGGTAAATGTGTTTATACAAGTGAATGGAATGAATATTCAAAACAAACTTATTTAGCAAACTTTGTTTGTGACCATGAAATAGATGGAGATATAACAAAGGTTCCAGTTGAAAATATTCCTTTTCATGATGTTCTTGTTGCTGGTTTCCCTTGTCAGCCTTTTTCAATAGCCGGGGTATCTAAAAAAAATTCACTAGGCGTAGCTCATGGCTTTAGATGTGAAGCTCAGGGAACCTTGTTTTTTGATGTTGCTAGAATAATAGAGCACCATAGACCGAAGGCTTTTTTATTGGAAAATGTAAAAAACCTGATTTCACATAACAAAGGAAATACTTTTAAAGTAATAAGAGATACTTTAGAAAAAGAGTTAGGTTATAACATTAGCTGGAAAGTGATTAATGGAAAAGGTTTTGTACCTCAAAATAGAGAACGTATTTTTATAGTCGGATTTCGTGAAGATGTTGGCTTTAGTTTTGATGATATTTTAATACCAAACCCATTAGAAGGACCTGGAATAGGTACTATTTTACACCCTGAAAATGGTTCTGAAATTGAAGAAAAAAGATTTACAGAAGGTGATAAAGCAAAGATTTTAGATAAATATACTTTGTCAGATAAACTTTGGTCTTTTTTGCAGGGTTATTCAGCTAAACACAAGGCAAAAGGTAATGGTTTCGGTTTTGGAATGGTTGAAAAAAATGATGTTGCCAGAACATTATCAGCCAGATATTACAAAGATGGTTCTGAAATTTTGGTAAAGCAGGAGGGGAAAAACCCTCGAAGATTAACCCCTAGAGAATGTGCAAGATTAATGGGTTTTGATAGCCCTGATGAATCAAACTTTATAATTCCAGTTTCGGATACTCAGGCTTATAAGCAATTTGGAAATTCAGTTGTAGTTCCAGTTGTTAAAGCCGTTGCTCAATATATGCAGCCATACATTACCGAATCTATAAATTTGGAAAAAGAAAAAGATTTATTAAAATATGGTTGATGTTGTATCAACAAAAAAACGTAGCCAGATGATGGCAAAAATAAAAGGAAAAAACACAAAGCCTGAGTTACTAATCAGAAAAGCTCTACATAAAAAAGGGTTCAGATATAAACTGCATGATAAAAGTATTTCGGGTAAACCAGATATTATTTTTCCTAAATATAAATCTTTAATTTTTATAAATGGATGTTTTTGGCATGGCCACGATTGCCACTTATTCAAATGGCCATCGAGTAGACCAGAATTCTGGAAAGACAAGATAACAAAAAATAAAGAAAGAGATAGGAAAAACTATAAGATATTATCTTCAAAGTGGAGGATTCTTGTAATTTGGGAATGCTCTTTAAAAGGAAAGCATAAAATAACATTTGATGAATTAATAAACGATGTCATTTTATGGTTACAATCCGAACAAAATAATAAAGAAATAACAGGCCATAAAGGAACATGAAAAAAGGTTTTTTATCTGAATATTTTCAAAGTGTATCTGTTAAGCGTTTAAGTTCTGTTGAAGTAAATACAGAAGCATTAGTGAGCATCAAACAACTGAAATGAAATCAAATGATCTCCAACTTGTTATACCAAAAGGTTTGCATCAAAGGTATCAAAATGAACAAAAAAACTGGTTAATGAGTTTTGCCGATTTTATAAAAATAATAAAAGAAAAAGCTGTAAGCTAAAAAGCCTTGATGTAATTACCAAGGCATTTTTAATGCGAAAGGTAAAACATACAGAAACAAATATAAGAGTTGTAAATTGCGTAAACGAATTAAAAAATATCTGTTGATTCTTTCTGGCTTACTGTGCGTGGCACTGGGTATTATAGGTGCGGTATTGCCTATCTTGCCAACGACACCCTTTTTAATTTTAGCGCTGGCGTGTTTTGCTAATAGTTCACCTCGTTTTCATCAAATATTACGTAACAATCGTTGGTTTGGTGCTGCACTACAGCAATGGGAAGAGAGTCGTACCATTAGTCATGCATCAAAGATTAAGGCAATGATATTGATTGTGCTGACGTTTACTTTATCTCTAGCGGTGTTAAATGGCAGACCGCAATTACAGCTTGGCTTGGTGGTTCCAGGGAGTATTCTTTTAATGTTTATCTGGCGACTAAAAGAAGCGAAAGTGATGCCTGTTTTAGTTAGCAAGATAAAGGACAATAAATAAGCTATCCAGGTTGGGCGGGATTTGAATTGCAATGTTGAGGTTACGAGGCTGGCGTTGTAGAAATGTCCACCCTAGGGTCACTGCCATTAAGTTAAGGGTTTATACTTTATTTTAGTATATCGTAGGTTGGGCTGCCGTCTCTTTGGCAACCCAACATTGATGAGTCCTGAAAACATTGGGTTAACGATAGAGCCGTTAGCCTAACCTATAAAAGATAATATTTTGATTTGTGGGTGCTGGAGTGCCATTTTCTGTATTTGCAAATTAATTATCCCTGGCTATTTAATTGCTCTAAAGCCCAGTTAACATGTTCTCTTACCATCTCGGAGCGATGCGATTGTTGTTGTAACAGGGCAGTTATCGTTTGCTCAGAGCCTTTACTGTTACCCAGTGCAACCGCTATGTTTCTAAGCCAGCGGCTGTGTCCTATGCGTCTAATGGCCGAGCCTTCCATATTCTTTAAAAACTGATCTTCAGTCCAGCTAAATAATGCGGTTAATTGCACATTATTGAGGTTGTGTCGTGGGCTATAGTCCTTTTCTGTGGAAAGTTTAGCAAAGCGATTCCATGGGCAGATCAGCTGGCAATCATCACAACCATAGATTCTGTTGCCGATTGAACGGCGAAAATGCTCTGGAATAGACCCGTGAAGCTCTATGGTAAGGTATGAAATGCAGCGGCGGGCATCCACCTGGTACGGTGCAACAATCGCTTGTGTCGGACAAATATCGATACAGGCCTTACATTTTCCGCAATGATTGCTTGCGGGTTGGTCTGCGGGAAGGGGGAGGTCGGTATAAATTTCACCCAGGAAGAACCAGGATCCTGCTTTACGATTAATGACATTGGAATGCTTACCTATCCAGCCTAAACCTGCTTTTTCAGCAATGGCTTTTTCTAATACAGGCGCACTATCGACAAAAGCGCGGTAACCAAAAGCACCCGTTTCCTGTTCAATTCTCGTGGCGAGTTTTTGCAAACGCTGCCGCAAAATTTTATGGTAATCTCGACCCAGTGCATAACGCGAGATAAAGGCTGCAATAGGCGAGTTTAGTACGCTGTTTATTTGCTCAGTCGTTTCTGGCAAATAATCCATGCGTACAGAAATAATGCTGACGGTACCTTGTTGCAATAAATCGGGACGAGTTCTTTTTAGGCCATGCTTATGCATATAGTCCATATCACCATGAAAGCCTTTATCCAGCCAATAATGCAAATGATTTTCAGCCGATTGTAAATGGGTATCGGAAATACCCACTTGCTGAAACCCCAGTTCCTCCCCCCATTGTTTGATTTTTATGGCAAGATCTGAATTATGATGAGGGATATTTTTGTCCATTGAGCTGTGAGCAAATATAATAGGTAACAACATAGTTTACCCTACCTGGTCCGATGCAGAAATTACCGAATAAATTATATTTAGCTGAACAAGTCAGAGCCATGGATCGTATGGCAATTGAACAACAAGGTATTCCTGGTATTGATTTAATGCGCAAGGCGGGTGGCGTGGTTTTTAAATTGATACAGACACATTATGCAAATGATGATGTGATCGTTTTTTGTGGAGCAGGTAATAATGCCGGTGATGGTTATGTAGTTGCCGCATTGGCATTAAAAGCGGGGATTAAAGTCGATGTGTATTATTTGTCTAGCCCCGGTGAACTTAAAGGCGATGCTTTAACCGCTTATCATGATTATCTTTTCGCGGGTGGTGTAGCGATTCGATTTGATGAAAATCGTTTGCTAAAAAAAGCCATTATAATCGATGCATTATTTGGAACAGGTTTAAACCGTGCGTTGTCTGGCGAATATGAAGCCGCTGTTAACTGTATTAATAAATCAAAATCATCGGTTATCGCTGTAGATATTCCATCGGGTCTTAATGCCGATACGGGGTGTTTAATGGGCTGTGCGGTAAAAGCCGATATCAGTATCAGTTTTATCGCACTCAAGCAAGGACTGTTTACCGGTGAGGCAGCAGAGTATTGCGGACAGATCCTGTATTCATCATTGGGTATTTCTGAAGAGGTATTACAATCATTTTCTTATGCCTCTAAGCGTATTGATTCAGTTTATATAGCAAAGCGTCACCGTTGCGCACATAAAGGCAGTCATGGACATGTGCTGGTTATCGGGGGAGAGGTCGGTTATAGCGGCGCCATAAAATTAGCAGCAGAAGCAGCCCTTCGAGTGGGTGCAGGGTTAGTGAGTATTGCGACTCGACCGGTACATGCTGAATTGATTAATATAGCGCGACCCGAATTAATGTGTCATGGGGTTGAATCCGCTAGCGAACTATTACCATTATTAAATAAAGCAACGGTTGTAGTGATTGGTCCAGGGTTAGGGCAAAGTGGATGGGCAAAGGATTTATTACAATCTGTGTTGCTATCGAATAAGCCATTAGTATGTGATGCCGATGCCCTTAATTTATTAGCAAAAGCACCGCACTATCAGGATAATCGGGTGCTAACACCGCATCCTGGCGAGGCTGCGAGGTTGTTAAACAGTACGACAGCTGCAATAGCAAGCGATAGATTTGCCGCTGTTTCGGCAATACAGAAACAATATGGCGGTGTGGTTGTTTTAAAAGGGGCTGGGACATTAATCTGTCATGCTGATGAGATAAGCCTGTCTACCACCGGTAATCCCGGTATGGCAACGGCAGGCATGGGCGATACCCTGACAGGTATGATAGCGGGATTACTTGCGCAAGGTCTGGCTTTAGAGGTGGCGGCAAGAACGGCCGTTTACTTGCATGGAAAAGCCGCTGATTTGTCGGCTCAGCAACAGGGTGAGATTGGATTGTTGGCAAGTGATTTAATGCCATTTATTAGAAAATTAGTTAACCAATGAAAATAACATTATTAAACGAACAAGAAACAGAACAATTAGGTGCTGAATTATGGCGCGTATTACCCGAGAAATGTCTGGTATTTCTTAAGGGGGATTTAGGGGCAGGTAAAACGACTTTAACCCGTGGTGTTTTAAGGGCAGCGGGGCATAAAACAGCCGTTAAAAGCCCCACGTATACCTTGGTTGAAGAATATGATGTAACGGATAGAAAAGTATTTCATTTTGATTTGTATCGTTTGAAAGACCCGGAAGAACTGGAATGGATGGGGATGAGAGATTATTTAGCGCAACAAAGTTTATGCTTTATTGAATGGCCTGAATTAGGCAAGGGGTTTTTACCTGAGCCAGATGTAGTGTTAACATTATCAACGCTAGCAGAAGGGCGGGAGGCTGAAATTAATGTGTTTTCAAAAGATCTAGTAAATAATCTTCATCTTCACTGGAAAAACAATGACATATTGCTATAATTTAAACCAGAACATTATTTGGGTTGTTATCAAATGTTTAAACTATTCAAGATTATAAGTGTATATATGCTGTTAGTTGCTTCTCTATCAGCACATGCAAAGCAAGTACGCATTGATTCTTTACGTTATTGGACGGCACCAGACCATACCCGCATGGTTTTTGATCTGACAACAGCGGTTGCTCATCAGATTTTTTTATTGCAAAATCCTGCGCGATTAGTGATTGATTTTAGTGATGCTAAATTAGTAAAGCCGTTAGCTCAACCAGTAAAGCAACATACATTATTTAAACGCGTGCGCAGTGCAGTAAGAAATAAAAAAGATTTAAGAGTTGTCGTCGATTTAAAAACAGCGGTTACCCCCAAAAGCTTCTCATTAAAACCGCGTAAGAATTATGGCAATAGATTGGTAATCGATTTATTTCCAAAATCTAAAAGAGCCGCGAGATTAAGTGCCGTGAAGGGTGTAAAAAAGCCAGCAATCTTCAAAACGGTAAACAATAAAGCCAGAGATATTGTGATTGCGATTGATGCGGGACATGGAGGGGATGACCCTGGCGCACAAGGTCCCAGAGGGACGCAAGAGAAAAAAGTGGTGTTTGCTATTGCAAAAAAACTGGCGCGATTGATTAATAAAAAGCCCGGGATGAAAGCGGTAATGGTGCGTAAAGGGGATTATTACATTAAGCTGAGAAAGCGAATGGAGATAGCCCGTGCAGCGAAAGCGGATCTTTTTGTATCAATTCATGCCGATGCCTTTAAAAACGCAAAGGTTAAAGGTGCCTCTGTTTTTACCTTGTCTAATCGAGGAGCCTCAAGTGAAGCAGCAAGATGGTTGGCTAAGCATGAAAATTCTGCCGATCTTGTGGGTGGTGTGAATTTAGCGGACAAAGATGACATGTTAGCCTCTGTATTAATGGATTTATCACAAACAGCTACGAAAGAAGTCAGTCGTAATGTGGCGAGTAATATTCTTAAAAACTTTAAAAGGATTGGATATTTACATAAAGGCGATGTGCAAAAAGCAGGGTTTATGGTGTTAAAGTCGCCAGATATTCCTTCAATTCTGGTTGAAACAGCCTTTATTTCTAACCCGGGTGAGGAGCGTAAATTAAAAAGCGCTAAACACCAGGCTAAAATGGCAAATGCTATCTTTAAAGGCATGGTTGGATATTTCACTAAACATGCACCGGCAGATACTTATTTTGCCTCTAATGCCAGGAAAAAACATGTGATTTCGCGAGGAGAAACCTTGTCGGGCATCGCGCAATACTATGGGGTAAGTATGCGATCTATAAAATCAATGAACGCCTTGGCAAGTAATCAAATAAAAATTGGACAAGTTTTAAAAATACCGCAAGGGTAGAAACGAGCGGTTTAGATGAGTGACAAGGTAGAGCTGATTTTAGACCCTACCTTGAGAAACAAACGATTAAAGGGTCTTTTCCAATTTACACTTTATATTGCTGCAGGATGTGCCGACGTCAGGCCGCGCATCAAACCAACCTTAGCTGATGCGCCTCGTACCTCAGCACATCCTACAATGGGTGCTATTTTCTCACCTGAAAAGTATAAGCTACTTTGGGGTTAAAATGAAAGGGTCGATTAAAGCTTGTATAAAACACTGTTACTATTATCTCTGGGATCAACTTTCTTACGGCGGTTTTGATCAATTCTTTCCTGGGTGAATTTTGCGATCATTTCATCCCAGCTATTGTATTTTTCATAGTTTTTAAACCCCGCATTTTTACGTTGTTGAAAAACTTCTTTACCTAAAACAATCAATTCATCTGCTGATTTCCCATCAACAGTATCTAAAAAATCGTCTCTATTTCGTATGGAGTCACGCAGTGTCCAGTAAGACACTTCGAATTCGATACGTTGTTCAGTGGGTAAGCGATCTTTCATCATGGCAACTGATCGATTAGCCGTTTTTATACTACGACCATTAATCTCACTGCCGCTACTGCAACCCAGTAGTGAAGCAC
>CAYMPX010000003.1:28042-29423 GCA_964392135.1 uncultured Methylomarinum sp. | reverse complement strand
GTTAATAGGGAACAAGTAAAATGGATACAAACGGTATTATAAAAAATATAGATATATTTAAAGGTTTAACAGAGGATGAGTTTAGTCTTATTTGTAAAAGTACTAAAACAAGATTTGTTAAAAAGAACACCTTGATTTTTTCAAAAGGTGATGAAAATCAAGCGATATATATTCTTCAGGAAGGCAGTGTCGATGTGTTTATTCTAACCGAAACCGGGAAGGAGCTGATTCTCTCATCATTAGTACAGGGTGATTATTTTGGCGAGTTATCGTTGTTGGATTCGGCACCTGTTTCAGCCAATATTATGGCAACAATGAATTGTGTTTTTCTGGTAATCAATAGGGATGATTTTTTTCATATAATGAAAAATAACTCAGTGGCACTCTCTAATGTTATAAGTCATTTGTGCATAAAAATTAGAAACCTCACTGATAAGGTAGAAAGTTTTGCATTATTGGATGTTTATCATCGGTTTACTTTATTGCTAACAGATTTATCTGAGCTAAATGAAGAGGGACTCAGAGTGATTGACAGGTCTTTAACACATAAAAATATTGCATTACGAATAGGTTCATCGCGCGAGATGGTGAGTAGAATCATAAAAGATTTAGAAAATGGCAATTATATTTCTATTGACCACAAAGTGATTACCATAAATAAGAAATTGCCTTTGTCCTGGTGATTTTTTCATTGGGCTGGTTTTTTATGTCAATGAAGGGGTTCTGGTCTTTTGGGTAATAAGTCACAGCATAAAGGTAAATAAGCCACATATATTTTTTATTTTTGATTGTAATATAGAGCCATGTTTTAAAAACGGTATAACTTTTTATCTTAAACAGTCATAGAGATACTGCCAAACAAGCAACCTAATTGGTTACTAATAATTCTTAAGCTATTGATTTTTATAGTATCTTGTTTGTTTTTAAGAAAAAAATCAGAATTTACAATTTTTATTTGGCAATACCTCTCATGTATTGCGGTAAAACTGCGGCAATTATAGCGTAAGATAAAAATTGTTAAAGCATTAAAAAAGGGTTACCATCAAAAATCAACACATACGCAAGGGGACTACAATGAAAACAATTATTATTATCACAATGAGTGCTGTTGTTGCTTTAGGTTCAACTGTTGCATTAGCTCAATCCAAGGTGAACAAAAGTATCATCCTTAATAAGTCAGTCAACAAAGGTAATGCCGCAATTGCTATTGGTAAGGGCAATGCTGCCAACATAGGTTCAGTGGCTATCAAGGGTTCAAAAATTAATAAAAGTATTATCCTTAATAAGTCAGTCAACAAAGGTAATGCCGCAATTGCTATTGGTAAGGGCAATGCTGCCAACATAGGTTCAGTGGCTATCAAGGGTTCAAAAATTAATAAAA
>CAYMPX010000003.1:0-27942 GCA_964392135.1 uncultured Methylomarinum sp. | reverse complement strand
GTATTATCCTTAATAAGTCAGTCAATAAAGGTAATGCCGCGATTGCTATTGGTAAGGGCAATGCTGCCAACATAGGTTCAGTGGCGATTAAAGGTTCAAAAGTTAATAAGAGTATTATCCTTAATAAGTCAGTCAATAAAGGTAATGCCGCGATTGCTATTGGTAAAGGTAACTCGGCCAATATAGGGTCTGTAGAAATTAAATAAAAAAGTTTATATATTTAGTAAAGAGACCTTCGGGTTAATAATCAGAGGGTCTCTTTTTACATAGTGAAGTAAATTTATAAGTGTATTGATTTTTAAGAGTGGAGGTTAAGATGATTTTTCGACTTTTGTTGATCTCTTTATTTTTAGTTGTTACGAATAGTTATGCTAATGATTTAGATGATGGTATTGGAATTGATACAAAAATAGATGATGGTTTGGATTTAGGTAAAAATATCAAATTTATAATAAGAAAAGGTTTGTCTAAAGCAAATAATAAGTCGGGTGGAAAAAATTCTTCTCAATCAGGGTCATGTGGCTCAGGGAATATAGTGATAGGTGCGGGTAGCAAAATCAGGGAAGTCTTTAATATAAGCACAAATAAAGGAACAACGGCTGTGTGTGGTAAATAATGATTCAGATATTCAGGAAATACGATGAATAAAATGATGCTTAATAAAATACGCTCTGGCGTTTTGTCTTTGGGTTTAGTTCTGTTGCTTGGGTCGTGTGGTTTAAACCCTCAAAATGCAGATATTGACTTGAATGTGACTTTACCTGAGGCAAAATTAACTATTTATCAGGATGCAATTAGAGAGCTAGGGATGATGAGTGTAATTTATGGTTCATCGCCACTCAATATCATGAGTAAAAATATTGCTGATAATACAGGAACTTCTGTCGCAACCAATGCTGAAATTCCTCGTGATATCACTGAAATTGTTAAAAGTACACTGAATGGTGTGGGTGGGAATGTTATTTTTATTCCCTATGATCCGGATTTTTTGGCAGCATCTGTTAATACAGGATATTCAGATTTTGAAAATAAATTAATTCCTGATGTGATCGTTTCGGGAGGTATTACCGAATTTGATCGCGGATTGGTGACTAAAGGTGATTCGGCAGAAATAGATGCAACCATCGGTGATTATGGCTTGAGTTTTGAGGATCAAAATAAAGGATCATTGGCACAAGTTACATTGGATTTTAATTTAATTGATTTTAAAACACTGGCCGGAATTCCAAGAATCCAAGCCATTAATGGAATAAAACTACATAAAGCGGTTAAGGAAGATAGTTTTGCTTTTACCATCAAGAGTGTTACTTTTGGTGCTAAAGGTACAATAAAAAAAGTTCAGGGTCGACATGCCGCTGTACGCTTACTGGTTCAATTAAGCATGCTGCAATTGGTAGGTCGCTACCAAAAATTACCTTATTGGCGGTTACTGCCGGGTGGAGAAAAGGATGAAGTTGTTATTGATCAGGTATTGAATGATTTTTATGAAATGTCCGAGCCTGAAAAAATAGTGACTATGCAATCCTATTTGTATTTGTATGGCTATTCAGTCCCGTTGACGGGACAGCTTGACAGAACAACGCAGGCGGCGTTAGAACAGTTTTCAATAAAAAGGGGGGTGTCTCAGGTTGGTGTAGACCAGTCGACATATTTAGCCTTGTTTGAAAATGTTCCTGTGGATCATAAGACGCAACATAGAAGAAAGATAATGCCTGAGGCTTCTATCGCCTACGCCCAGGCTCAAGAACTTATACAGAATAATCAGCAGCTAATAATACCGGCTGAACAAATAGATGATGGCCATTTAACCTTATGGACCAATAAGGCTGATTATAATATTGGCGAAAAAATGACTGTGAACTTTTCAGTTGATAAGCCAATGTTTGTTCGGTTGGTGGTGATTAATTCGAGTGGAGAAATTTCTACGTTATTTCCTAATGTTTATCAAAGTGATAATTATTGTAAGCCTGGAATAACTTATCAGGTACCCCCTCAACAAGCTGATTTTACATTAGATATTGGTGGACCTAGCGGTATTGATAAAATTCGAGCAGTCGCTAGTTCTAAACCTATAGCGGCAGAAAGTTTGTTTTTTACGGCGGATGGGCACTTTGATGAAAGTAAAATGTCTCTTTATCCTGTCAGAGCTGTATCAGACATTGTTATTCATTAATACAGGGGAAATTTAATGAAACAAATAATTTTATTGATAATAATGTTTGCTTTAATGGGCTGTGAGTCTGCTCCTGTCAGGCGCTCACAAATTATTGAAGAGCATCCGGAGTGGAGTGCTAAGATGATTAAGGTGATTCATAAAGGGTATTTACTCGTTGGGATGACAGCGGATCAAGTTCGCGCAGCGTGGGGTAGGCCATGTTGGACTTGTACAGGGACAGCAAAGGATAAAGAATGGGATAAATGGCGATCCTGGGAATATCAATCGCAAATTGTTTTTTTTGACAGGAATGAAAAAGTGACGCGATGGAGTAAAAAATAGGGTTTATTTTTTTTGGATAAAAAATCTTTAAATTTAAGTGTATTGGGCAGAAATAGAAGAAATGAGTGAGGGTCGTTATTATGTCTACTTTTAAAAAAGTAAGTTTTAGTTGGGTTTTAGCGTTGTTCGTTTGGCAAGCTGCAAATGCACAAGCGGTAAAAATGTACTCTGATAAAGCACCGTCAGCAGAGGAAATGGGCAGTATTTTATTTTCCAATCAACCTGCTGAAATGCCTGCAATGAAACCTGCGGGCATAAAAATGCGATCAATCAGTTTTGGTAAACCTAAAAAAATGTCTGAGCCAACGGCTGTTAGCCAACAAGGTTCAACCATCGGTTTGCCTATAAAGTTTGGCTATAATTCATCTGAAATTCTTAACGAATCAAAGCCTTTTCTGAATGAAATTGGAAGGATGTTGAGTTTACCTGATTTCTCAGGAGAAAAGTTGCTGATTGAAGGTCACACTGATGCCGGCGGTTCGAAGCAATATAATCAATATTTATCTGAGAGAAGGGCTGAATCAGTAAAAAGTTATTTAAGAAATAATTTTAATATCGCTTCAAACAGGTTGTTTGTTACTGGAATGGGTGAAAGTCAATCATTACCCGGTGTTGATCCGTTTGCAGCAGTGAATAGAAGAGTGCAATTTCGTAAAGCCCCTTAATAACTGGTTTTATAACGACCAATGTAGAGTGGCTTAAAAAGGGATAGCAGCATAATTGTTTGTGAATGGTGATGCTTATAGTGACTCTTTTTAGTTACAAAAAAAGAGGTGTATATTATGCAGATGTTCGCTGTAATAGTTATTGTAATGGTTAATATTTCAACTGTCTTTGCGGGTTCCTGGTTTGTTTCTGACAATACAGTTTCTACCGGGAAAATAATCATTAATGGAAAAGAGTTCGGGGGGGAGAATTTTTCTACTAAAGGGTCGGGTGTCAGGCAGACAATTGAGCGAAAGATAGAAAATTTTTCATCATTAAATAGCCATGGAGGGTTTGATATTAAATACAGGCAAGGCCCACTTTCTTTGGTGATTACAGCTGATGACAACCTGGTTAGTAAGGTGGTTACTGAGGTTATTGGTCATACGCTGTATATATCAATGGAACAATCTTACAGTAGTCAAAACCCAATTATCGTGACTGTTTCATCACCCGAAATCGAATCTATGGATATTAATGGTACGAGTAAAGTTGAGCTTGATGCAATAGCAACAAAGCAATTAAAGCTTAAGGTGATGGGAGCTGTTGATTTATATGCTAATGGAAATGCTTTGGTCTTGGAGTTAAATATTCAGGGTACAAGTGATGTAAAGATGAAGTCTTTAGATTCTGATTTTGTAACGGTCAATCTTCAGGGTTCCGGTGATGTAGAGTTAACTGTACATAAAGAATTGAAAGCAAGAGTTTCGGGTGTGGGGGATATTCTGTTTTTTGGTAAGCCAACAAAAATCAGTAAACATATTTCAGGTGTAGGCGATATTACAGCGGGCGAATAGAGATAGGGTGAGTCGGTTTATGAATAAATTTCTGGTTATTTTCTGGATCATACTGGTTTGGCAAAGGGTGGGTTTTGCTGAAGTGGTTTTTGTAGCAAATGGTGATATCCCTGCGAAGAAACCCGTGATTAAACAATACGACCAGAAAAAGAACAAAATTCACAGAACGCCTAGCAAAATAGAACAATATCAAATTGAAGGCTATGCCGATTCAAAATATGTTCGATTTGTTGTTGATATTACTAATAATAAAATCGTTAATGGACAGATGTTTAAAAATGGAACGATAGAGTATGTTCATGGTGAGATGGTTGATGGTGTACTTCATCTCTATGGGCAAACAGGGGAGCATTTTACGGTCATTATTTCAAAATAATTATCAAATTATTCTGTATTTCTGTTGAGTAGTTAAAATAATTTCGTCAACTTGCAAGTGAGGCTTTAGCCTCGCTTGACTTATATGGGGCTAAAGTCCCCTTCAATTTTGTCTTTCCCCCGGGATTCAACTCTATCCAAGGAAAAATCAGCATTTTTTGGAGTAATTCAGTTCGCAAAAACTCTTTGTTTGATAAGGATTAGGGAAAAAGCAATAGGTTTTCCTACAGAGTTTATTGTTACAATTCTTACTATAATTCGAGTTAAAACGAAAGCTAAAGGCGATAAGATGAAAAAATATTTTAAACAGATAAAACGATTGAAGATATTTTGCTGGAATAGTTTGTTTTTATTATTATTGACTGGTCATGTTAACGCATCAGAATGTGGCGTACTGCAGTTGCAAAATAATAGAAGTTCTGGCATCAGTGTGATTAACAATAAATGTACAGAATCTTCCGATATTTCAATAGGTACAGTGTTTGAGTTATCAGGAAAAGGTCGGCTTTGGCTAAAGTCAATTCCATCTGAATTCATGCGTTCTGCGTTTCAAATGATATGTCTGAATAGAACAGGTAATCTTTTACAATTAGAGTTTTCAGATATGCTATCTCCGTGGCTAAGTCAGGCTAAATTGAATAATTGTAGTGGCTGGATTGATAATAAATTAAGCTGTGACGGATCGATGGGGAAGAAAAAAGGCCTTTATTGTGTTTTATCATTTGTTCAACCGCTAACAGGGAGTCAGTCAAAACAAATTGAGAGAACAACCTCTGTTAAAATGCGTGACATAAAAAAAATAATTCAGATTAAAGGTTCCTTCGGAACGCTTGATAAACAACAAATGATTGCAGTGATAGAGCCTGAGCTTAGGTTGTGTAAAAAACTGTACCAAGCAACGCAGGGTATAAAGGCTACCTGGAGTGTTGTTGCTGCTGAAGTGACTGAAATAAGTGTCAATTTAACGGGAGATACGAATAACCATGTGTTGTCTGAATGTGTAGAAACAGTAATTAAAAGCTTTTCATTTCCTGGCGTTTCAGAGAAAGTGGTATTTAACAGCGCTTTTTAAAAAAACAGTTAATGCAGGGTTTAACAACGATTAAGAAAAGCATACTCATATTTTGTACCTGTAGTGCATTTTTAACCGGTGTGTTTTTTGATTATAGTTTTGATAAAAAACTGGATTATTGGATTCATGATTCAGCCGTCGTTTTTCAGCATAGGACAGAATGGAAACATTCTGGCGTTGTTGTGCTTGATGATGGCGTCCCCTACAGTGTGGGAAGAAAGCAAGCGTTACCTTTGTTTGCAAGAGCAACCGAGAGGCTGATTGAGGCGGGAGCAAAAGGTGTGTTTCTTGATGCCAGGATCTCAAAAGAAATAGAAGGTAGAATGCCTTATGCACGGTGTATTGAGAAAGAGGGTTCTGTGCAATGGTCAATGCCTGAATGTTCCCGTTCCAAAGAAAGTCAATGTCTTATAAATAATAGTGAGTTAGGTAATGCGCCTTTGAAAATGAATCAGGGTGCAATTAAGTTTTTTTCTATTGCACCCTATCTGGATGATATGAATGGCTTACCTGATTTTCTATTATTTGGCTGGGAAGCTGCTGATGCAATATCTCCCGAAGGATTGGCTGTGAGTGATCGTCTGGTCACTCTGGATAGCCCTATCGCAAGATGGTTGGATTTAAGTGAAGACCATGCTGTTCATAAGTTGGTGGCGTTTAGCCAAGCCGGAAAAAATCTAGAACACTATGGAATGAAGCCATCAGATGAGCTGTGTGATTCTAAATATCCTTGTCGCCAAATACGTCTGAGTTTCCCAAAGTATAAGGTTGATATGCAAGGTAAACGGCTAATTTTACCTGTTAGTCTTTTGGCTTCTTGTGATACCGACCTTGCCTTGAAAACAGCAGCCTTATTGAAAAATAAAGTCGTGGTACTGCAAACAACAGCACCGAATGAGTCTACTGATTTGGTGGTTACTGCGATGACAACTGCATTATTTGGGCCCGGACTTATGACCCCCGGCGCACAATATGTCATTGATGCGGTTGAAACACTGTTAAATCAAGATGCACCGGAATCGCCTGCCTATTCAATAAAAATTATATTGTTTGTTTGTGTTGCCATTATGACGGTATTGGCAGGTCTGTTTTTAACGCATCTGTTTTTGTGGTATTTGGGGCTATTTATATTTATTGGTTTAAGTTTATTATGTTTTTTTAATCCCGTTATTCAGCTTTGGCCTGTCGTTGCCACTATGCTGGTGTATGTAATCGGAGCCGGTCAAATTGTTTTTGTACATTTAACGGTGGGCTTTAAAGAAGGCTATTTAATAAGAAAATACTTGCCCGAGCAGGTGCATGTCATGTTATTGTCGTTAAGAGAAAATGAGTCGTTTAAAAGTAAACGCTGTCATGTGGTTGTGTTAATGAGTGATTTGGCAGGGTATACAACCGTCACAGGATTATTAAAACAGCCTGAGTTGGTTTTGGAGTTAATGAATGACTATCTGGAAGAAACGTCATTTGTGTTACAGAAGAAGTATGATGGTATTTTAGAAGCTTATGTTGGCGATATGGTCTGTTACTATTGGGATGAAAGTAATGAACAGGAGCGGCTTCAAATATATACAAAAGCCTTGTTAAGCGCTATCGAATTGCGAGAATTACAAAAACAGTTTTTTTTAACTTTACAGCAAAGATATAAAAATAAAATTGATACGGAGTCGCTACAAAAAATCAATAGTATTATTGATGCAGGTATCGGAATTACTGCGGGTAATGTGGTTATGGGCGATTTGGGTCCAAAGTATGGTATTAAAAAATTTGGAATTCTGGGTGACCCACTCAATTTAGCGGCTCGTATAGAAAGTTTAACCCGTTTGTTTAATACCGATATTATTATTGCAGGTGATTTATTACAGGCGATTGAAGTTTCAGGTTTAGTGGTGAGACGATTAGGAAGGTTTAAAGTAAAAGGCAGAGTGTTGCCCGAAACACTTTATGCTTTGGGATATTCAGCTGAACAATGTTTTGAAGCTAATAATGTGAAAGAATGGACGCTGTGGTTAGCAGAAATTGAGTCAGGAAGAGAGAGTGAACGTATGTGTCCTGATTGTTATAAAAAAGATAAAAATACGATTAATGGTTGGCTAAGGCGAAACCTGTTAAAGGATGATGGTGTTTGGTATTTAGATGAAAAGTGATGATCTATAGCTGGGTGTAAAAGTCATGAAAAGTCAAATAGTTGTGGTATTGTTTTTTTGTTTTATTGTGGGTTGTACAGGGCAGTATGGATTAAAGACAGGCTCGCAACCGAGGTCAGCAGATGATTTATTTATCGTTGATTGCCTGTTACCTGGACAGGTCAGAAAATTAGGGCAAATTGCCACCTATTTGACAGCCAGGCGTGCGATTAAAACGTCTGCTGTAGAATGTGAGATTCGGGGGGGAGAGTATGTCGCTTATGACAGGGCAAATTTGTCAACGGCTCTTGATATCTGGTCTCCTAAAGCACAGGCTGGCGATCCAGAAGCTCAAAATTATGTAGGCGAAATGTACGAAAAAGGCCTTGGAGTAGAGCCCGATTACGAAATGGCTCATGTCTGGTATAAAAAAGCGGCTAGACAAGGTTATAGCAAGGCGCAAATGAATTTAGGCTATCTCTATGAGAAAGGTCTGGGGGTTGAAAAGAACATGGCAACTGCCATGAAGTGGTATGGCAAATCATCAAGTCTGGATGATATAAAAATTCCTTACGCAACAACAATAGTCTCTGATCAGAAGTCAAAACAAATGTCAGCTGAGTTGAAGTTACTCAAGTTGACCTTAAAAAATAGTCAGGTGGAAGCAACAGATTTAAAGAGTAAGCTACTATCAATGCAAAATAATTTGAGAGATAATAAACAAAAATTATCTTTATTGCAGGCAGACTTTTCTTTAGTCCAGGAAAAAATCCAAATAGAACGTAGTGCTAATGATAGCCAGAAAAAGATAAATGCATTAAATCAAATCCTTAGTAATAAAACACAGGAAATCAACAGTCAACAGTCAAATGTTGAAAATCTGGAAAGTCAGTATAAGAACAAGATTAATGCGTTAACTGAAAAGTTGACTGAAACACAAAACAGAGCCGAGCAAGTTTTAGCTGAGCTGAAAAAGAAGGATAATCATGCCACACAAACTCAAGTTGCATTGTTGGAAGCGGAAGCAAAGTTAGCCGAGACAGAAAAACGTTTATTACAAGTTAATAATCAATCTAATCAGCGATTGATAGATTTAAATGCAACCAGGCAAAATTCACTACAGCGTACCCAGGAGCAGATACTTGTCCATGAGCAAGAAAAGCAGTCTTTATCAGCACAAGTTGATAAGGATAAGGTGCTTAAAGAGAAATATGTACGGGATATAGCGAATAAAGCAAATGAAGTGGAGCAGCTGAAGAATGCATTATCAGCAGAGAAACAGCGTTATGAAGATGAAATTAAAAGATTACAGCAACGTGTTAAGTCAGAGCAGTCGTCAGATAAGCCCGTCATAGAAATTATTGATCCGCCATTTGTACTTACCCGGGGAGGACCGATAGCTACTTTACGGTCAGTGGTGAAACAACGGGGAATAGTGGGTAAGGTTGGCTCATCGGCAGGCGTTATGTCTTTGTTTGTTAATGAGCAGAAAAAACCAATAAATAATAAGGGATTGTTTAAAACTGATGTGGTTCTTGTCGGAGAAGAAACACCCGTTCACGTTGTGGCTATCGATAATAATGGAAGTAAAGCCCGTTTGGATTTTGTGCTTTCAATAAAAAAGGCGATTAAAAGGTCAAGTATTGCCAAGGATCTATTTGTTGTTAATCCTGAAAAAAATTGGGAAACACTAGAATTTGGTAATTATCATGCGTTGATTATTGCCAATCAGGATTATAAAAAAGTACCCAAGCTGGAAACACCTGAAGCAGATGGGCGGGAAATAGAGAGGGTATTGCGTACAAAATATGGATTTAAAACCAAATTATTACTTAATGGTACGCGCTATCAAATTTTATCTGAGCTTAATCAATTAAGAGCTAAATTATCAGAAGACGATAATTTGTTAATCTATTATGCGGGGCATGGCGAGTTAGATAAAGTGAATATGAGGGGGCATTGGCTACCTATTGATGCGGATGGAGATAATACTGCAAACTGGATCTCTACGGTCGCCTTAACTGATATTTTAAATTCTATGTTAACTAAACACGTTATGGTAGTTTCTGATTCGTGTTATTCAGGTGTTATGACTCGATCATCAATCGCTCGCCTGGATGCGGGTTTATCTTATAAACAGCGTAATGACTGGCTGAAAGCAATGCTTAAAAAACGATCCAGAACGGTATTGACTTCAGGGGGATTAAAGCCTGTTATGGATGGCGGGGGAGGGAAGTATTCAGTATTTGCCAGTGCTTTTATTAAGGCTTTGGAAAATAACAGTCAATTATTAGAAGGACAAGCGTTGTATAGAAAGGTCTCAAGCAATATAGTGGCAGTAGCCGCTGATTATGGTATTGAACAAGTGCCAGAATATGCGCCGATTCGTCATGCGGGACATGAGGCCGGTGAGTTTTTTTTCGTCCCGGTAAAATTAAAATAATAATCAGGAATTAATATTATGTTGAAGCATTTATCTTATCCGATTTATCCGATGTTGTTTGTTTTTTCAGGTAGTGTGTTGGCCGCAAGTGTGAATGGATTTAATAATTTACAAAATAATAGTGAAACCTTTGTAAGGGATACTTGTGTTGGATTTGTTAAAAATAAAGATGCGGTTACCGGTAATCAAGTAGATTTGTTTGATGTCTGTGGCACAATGGTGCATTCAGTGAATGCATTGCCTGGCGGTAGGGGAACAACGACGAAGGATAGAGCATTGAATGTTGATGAATTAGCGGGAGGATTTCAAAGTATTGTTCCTGAAGAAACCCTGGCTCCAATTAGTATTGCGGCAAATACTTCTTCTCTCGGTCTATCGGCAATAAATAGCCGATTGGAAAAAATCCGTTTTGGCATTGGCGCTGGAGATGACTTGTTTTCCAGTACCCGGCTTGGTTTTTTTCTTAATGGTCTGGGTGGTTTTGGCGAAACGGATCAATCCAAGGTTCAAAATGCCAGTAATTTTGAAACTAAAGGTATGATTTCAGGCTTTGATTATAAACTGACCGATAGCTTAATTGTTGGTTTGGCAGGTAGCTATTCCAATTTTCAACTGGGTTTTGATCAAAATACGGATGTAGCAGGCGGTGGTATAGACTCCGACAGTTATAGTGTAACTGCCTATAGTAATTATGCAATAGGTAATGGTTATGTTGAAGGTGTCTTTACTTATGGCTGGAGCACATACGATATTGACCGAAAAATTTCTATTGGTTCTACTACGGCTATAGCGGCTATTGATAGAACGGCAATTGCCAGCCCTGATGGGGAACAATTTTCAGTGAGTCTGGCTGGAGGCTATGATTTTTATACAGGTGGTTTCACATATGGACCTTATGCCCGGATGGCTTATTTTGAATCAACAATAAACGGTTATGATGAGGCGGGTGCAGGAGGTCTGAATTTACGCGTAGGCGAACATAAATCTGATTCATTAGAAACGGTTTTAGGTTGGCAGATGACCCATGCTTTCAGTCAGTCATTTGGCGTTTTAGTTCCCCATGTAAATGTAGAATGGCATCATGAGTATAAAAATAGTCAGCGTTCTTTTGATATCAGATATGTCAATGATCCTAGAAATAATGTGAATATATATCGTTCATTTACAGGTAACCCAACACGTAACTTTTTTAATGTTTCTGCAGGTCTTTCGGCTGATTTAAAATACGGTTTTCAGACTTTTATGGATTACCAAACAATTTTAGGGCTGAGTAAAATTAATGCACATCAATTTTCTGCCGGTATACGCATGGAGTTTTAAGTCACGGATGGTCTTGGCTTTGTGTCCTTTTGAAGGTTATTAAAATGAAACAGCAGCCCAAGATAGAGTATTTCTCTCAGCCTAATGTGCAATATGCGACAGAATCTCCTGTACTGGGCGATGAGGCGTTCCCCATGCGCTTTAAAATATTTGTTTTTTCATTCTTGTTTTGTTTGTTTTTCGGTTTAATTGTTAATTATGCGCGTCCTGCTGTTTACCAAAGTAGTGCGACATTGTTAACCTTGGCGGCCACGGCAGTTGACCAAAATAGCAGTGATGTCGATTTTCAGCATGTGACAATTCAAAGGCAAAAGTTGTTAGGTTTTGAATTATTATCAGCCGTTTTGTCCCGAATTAAATCCCAGGGTGAAAAGAATCTGACATTGACTGATATTCGTAATATGTTGCGTGTTGAGGCTATTGAGAATACCAATCTTCTTGAAATGGTTGCTAAGGGGGGAGATCCCGAAATACTTCCTCTGGTCATTAATACATGGATTGATGTTTATCTTGATGTGAGAGCATTGAGTGTAAAAAAATCTGCTCAGAATACGGTTGAGCTGGTTAAAAGTGAATTAATAGAATTAGGTGCAAAGATTGCACAAACTGAAAAAGAGCTGGATCAATTCAGGAAGGCTAATGATATTCACTCTATGGAGAGAGAAGAAAATGAATTGCCGGCAACATTGCAAAGTTTGACACAAGCATTGAATAATGCAAATGAAGAGCGAGTAAAAAGTAAAGCAAAACTGGATGCGATTAATATGGCAATAGCGAATGGTCAAACGGTGGTACCGGAGCAAGAGCAGCGATCGTTGAGCCAGTTGGAAAAGCGTCACCAGGAATTAACAGAAAAAATGGCTGAATTTGATAAACGTTTTACTCGGGATTACCTGGAATTTCAGCCTTCATTAAAATTTATTCCTGAACAAATCAAGCAATTGGAACATGACATAGCCGAGCAGCGGAAAAGAGGCAAAAGTATCGTCTGGACGGAAGCAAGTCAGAATTATCATGCCGCGAGACAAGTGGTTGCAGAAATAAGGCAACAACTTGATGCCCATAAAGCAAAAGCGACAAATTTTTCTGCGCTATTTTCTAAACATCAAAAGCTGGTTGCCGACCTGGAGGCATTTGAGCTGATTAATAGGGAAACCAGAGAGCGATTGCTCAAAATAGAAAGCAAACAGTTTGATAAATATCCTCAGGTTGATGTTGTCGAAAGAGCCAGTATTAACAGACAGGCAATTAGCCCTGATTATAATATTGGCGCATTATTTGTATTGATCATGTCATTGGTGTTAGCTTTTCTGGTGGTGTGGTTTACTGATTTTTTAATGCGAGGGCAAGAAAAAAAAAGTACTTTTAATTTTCCTATCTCGGCATGGTTTACTAATGCCGAGCATCATGAAGCCATTACACAGCAACGAGCGACTGAGGTGATTGAACAACAAAAGCAAAATGGATTGTCTCATTTACCGAAGTATGAAAAACTTTCTGTTGATGATATACAAATACTGTTAAAGCATGCGGATAAAAAAACCCGACAATTAATTTTATTATTATTGTCAGGTTTAACAGTGAGTGAAATTTCAGCACTTAGCATTGAACAAATAAAACATCAGGGTTCAATTATTCAGCTAGGGGGAGTTTCTTCCCGTGATGTTACGGTAGGAAAACGCTTGCAAATGCTATTGATTGAATCGATTCAAGCCGGTTTTTTATGGGGGTTGCAGGAAGATATTTCTGTAGAATATTTGAATGCCATGCTGTATTGCTGTGAAGTCGATGTAGGACTTATTCCTGAGGATGGGCTGCTTGCAGAAACCTTAAGACAGACTTATGTTATTTATCTAGTTGAACAGGGTATCCGTTTGTCCTTGTTAGATTGTATTGTCGGCTATCAATCACCGCTTGAGCTGGCGGGTTATGCGGAGTATTCGCCATCTGCCGGGGGCTGTGAAATTGAGGATATACTGCTTATTTATCCTGGCTGTGATTAAAATAAAGTTTTGGAAGTGATTTCTTGCTGTCAGAGCATGATCCCAGTGGATATTGGTTTTATAAATAAATACGGTTTATGAGATAATCTCTGTTTATATAGAACATTAAAATCAGATTATTCTGGTTATGCGGGTAACAGGAGATTATGCATGACAGCATTAATTGGTATTATCATGGGCTCAACTTCAGATTGGGATACTATGGTGCATGCTGCGGAAACATTAGAGCAACTTAATATTCCTCATGAGGTGGAAGTGGTTTCTGCTCATAGAACACCGGATAAATTATTTCAATATGCTGAAACAGCAGAAGGAAAAGGTCTGGAAGTGATTATTGCAGGGGCGGGCGGTGCAGCTCACCTTCCTGGAATGACGGCGGCTAAAACTACGATTCCTGTCTTAGGTGTGCCTGTTCAATCAAAAGCACTTAACGGTATGGATTCTCTGTTATCCATTGTCCAAATGCCCGCAGGTATTCCCGTCGGAACATTGGCTATTGGTCGTGCAGGTGCCATTAATGCGGCTTTATTGGCTGCCGCAATTGTCAGTAATAAGCACCCGGAGTACCGGGCAGCAGTTAATGAATACAGAGAAAAGCAGACCGATAAAGTGAATGCTAACCCTGATCCTCGTGAGGTAAATTCATGAAGATTGGGATCTTGGGCGGTGGACAATTGGCGCGTATGATTGCCTTGGCAGGTTATCCGTTAGATTTGGAATTTATTATTCTGGATCCAAGCAAAGAAGCAGGCGCAACAGGCTTAGGCGAGCATTTACAGGGTGAATATGATGACCCGATATTATTAGCTGAACTTGCTGAAAAAGCAGATGTAGTGACGTATGAATTTGAAAATGTACCTGCGGATGTCGCCAAATTCTTAGCAGATCATACGCGTGTTTACCCGGCACCTAATGCTTTAGCTGTGGCTCAAGACCGATTGCTTGAAAAAAACTTCTTCCAGACGCTAGATATTCCTACGGCAAAATATGCCCCTGTCGATAATTTGGATGATTTAGAAAAGGCTATGGATAGCATCGGTTATCCGGCTATTTTAAAAAGTCGTCGTATGGGCTATGACGGTAAAGGTCAGGTTGTGATAAAAGCAGTCGGGCAATTAGCTGAAGCCTGGGGATCCATGCAGGGAGCTGCCTCTATTGTTGAAGGTTTTGTTCCTTTTCAACGTGAAGTCTCTATTATTGCAGCAAGAAGACCTAATGGCGAAGTGGCTTTTTATCCGCTATCCGAAAATGTACATGAAAAGGGAATTTTGCGGGTTGCAGAATGCAGTATAAATAATTCTGTACAACAACAAGCGGAAAACTACGTGGTTAAGTTACTCGATGCACTGGATTATGTGGGTGTGGTTGCCTTGGAGTTGTTTGATATTGACGGTGAGTTATTAGTCAATGAATTTGCTCCCAGAGTGCATAATTCAGGACATTGGACCATAGAAGGTGCAGAAACCAGCCAATTTGAAAATCATTTACGGGCGATTGCTGATTTGCCTTTAGGATCGACTAAGGCGCGTGGGTACACAGGTATGGTTAATTTTATTGGTGGTTTTCCGAGTGCAGAAAGTGTTTTAGAAATACCAAATGTACATTATCATCTTTATGCAAAATCACCCCGTAAAGGCAGAAAGGTTGCTCATGCAACGGTGAGAACAGATAGCGCTGAAGTGTATGCTGAATCGTTGCAACGCTTGAAAATTCTGGCAAATGACACGGACGACTCTTAGTCGTCATCATGTAGCCGAACGAAGTGAGATCGAGGATTTTTTGAATCCTCATTCCTTAGGTTCTCAACGAATTTGTTGATGATTTAATACATCATAAATCGGTGTGGCTTGTTTTAATGTTCCTACTTTCCCTGGAACAACAAACAATTCCCTGTTATTTAAACGATCAGCAACCATCCAGGATTTTGTCGCAGGCGGTTGAGTGCTGGTATTTGCACTGGTTGAGACCAGGGGTTCACCATTTTTCTCACATAATAACTTAGCGATGGGGTGTGCTGTCACTCTGACCGCAAGTGATGAATGTTGTCCTGTTAACCATTGAGGCACCCACGTTTGAGCCGGTATTATCCATGTCACCGGACCGGGCCAGGTGGTCTGGATTTGGGATCTTATCGGCGGATTTAATTGCAGATAAGGTTCCAGTTGAGAAAGACAGGATGCAATGAGTATTAAGCCTTTATCGATATCACGCTTTTTTAATGCTAAAAGCGTGAGTACCGCTTCTTCATTAAGTGGATCGCAGCCTAAGCCATAAACGGCTTCCGTTGGGTAGGCAATGATTTCTCCCGCATGAATTTTATGTACGGCCTGTCGAATTTTAATTGAGGTTTTTGTCATTAGCTTGACCGAAAATATCTATAAAAGGAGGGAGGGTGCTTGTCGTAAGGAAAAAGGCTGCCGTATTATTGTAGGAGCGCAGCCCTGAGTCTTGATGTCGCAGAGGAGGGCAAAGAATTCGCGACTAGGGTTGCGCTCCTACAGGATACCCTCTTTGGCATCGTTAGCCTTTTAGCCTTGAACCTGCTCTTGAGGTCCTTTTATATCTTCAGGATTACCCTCGTAAGGTGTAGCATATTTACATTCCTTTTGAGGGCAAACCTTTTCAGGACCTCTTCGTTTGGTCGTTTTTAATGTTAAGACGGGCCAGTTACAATCGGGACAACTTTCTTTGATAGGTGCATTCCATAAGGCATAATCACATTTTGGATAACCAGAGCAAGAATAAAAGATTTTGCCATAACGTGATTTACGCTTAAGGATATTATCTTTTTTACATTGAGGGCATTCCACACCGGTATCCAATGGTTTTTCCAAGGGTTCTATATGTTTACATTTTGGATAGTTACTGCAACCAATAAATTTACCATAGCGACCGGTTTTAATGATTAAATCAGACTCACATTCAGGGCAGCTCCTGCCTTCAACGATTTCGGGCGTTTGCGTTTCTGCCCCGTCGTCATTTAAATTGCGCGTGTAGGAACAGCCAGGGTAGTCGGTACAGCCGATAAAACGTCCATTACGACCCAGTCGAATAGAGAGTTGTTTGCCACATTCTGGGCATTTCTCATCCATAGCTTCCTGGGTCACATCTTTACGTTGAACACTTTGTTCTTTTTCATTGATTAATTGGGTAAACGGTTTCCAGAAGGCGTGCATTAATGGAACCCAGTTTTTCTCACCACGGGCAACGGCATCCAGATCATCTTCTAAATTAGCAGTAAAATCATAATCAACATACTTGGTAAAGTGCTCAGTTAGAAATTTAGTCACAATACGACCCACATCAGTAGGGTGAAAGCGCTTGCTATCTAAGGTGACATATTCTCTATTTTGCAAAGTGGAAATGATGGTCGCATAAGTGGAGGGTCTACCTATGCCATGCTCTTCCAATGCTTTTACCAGACTCGCTTCGCCATATCGAGGTGGTGGCTCGGTAAAATGTTGGGTGGCAATAATGTCATTTAAAGGGACAGGTTGACCTTCTGCCATAGGCGGTAGAAAACTTTCTTTGTCGTCATTTTCCTTGTTGTCATCCTTGCCTTCCAAATAAACTGCCATAAATCCAGGTTTGGCAATAGTGGAACCTGTGGCACGGAATATGTTGTCTTTACTGCCACAGCTTAAATCAACAGCTACTTGGTTAAGAGTGGCATAAATCATTTGGCAGGCCACGGTACGCTTCCAAATTAACTGATATAGCTTGAATTGGTCAGCTGATAGGTAATTTTGTATTCTTTCAGGTAACTTGTTAACCGATGTGGGGCGAATGGCTTCATGCGCTTCCTGTGCATTTTTCGACTTTGTTTTGAATGAACGAGGTTGTTTAGGTACGTTATGTTCACCGTATTTTTCTGCAATCAGTTCGCGTATTTGCACTAATGCTTCTTCCGACAAATTAACTGAATCGGTACGCATATAGGTAATTAACCCCGCTGTTTCACCATTAACCTCAATCCCTTCATAGAGTTGCTGAGCAACCATCATGGTTTTCCTGGTAGTGAATCCCAATTTTCTAGAGGCTTCTTGTTGTAAAGTTGAGGTGATAAAAGGTGCGGTTGGGTTGCGTTTTCGTTGTTTTTTCTCTAGTTTTTCAACAATTAACTGACCCTCTGCGGCATCAATCAAGATTTGTTTTAGCTGTTCTGCGCGTTCCTGGTCGGTAATGCTAAATTGTTTAAGTTTTTCACCTTCAAAGTGCGTGAGCTTGGCTTTAAATTCCTGATCTTGTGTTTTTAATGCGGCAGTATGGGACCAATACTCTTTCGTTTTAAAGGCTTCAATTTCAAGTTCACGTTCAACAATCATTCGTAAGGCGGGACTTTGTACACGTCCAGCAGATAAGCCTCTACGGATTTTTTTCCATAACAGAGGGGATAGGTTAAAGCCAACCAAATAATCTAACGCACGGCGAGCCTGTTGCGCATTAACCATGTTAATGGATAGTTCCGTTGGATTAGCAATGGCATCGGTGACTGCTTTCTTGGTGATTTCGTGAAAAACAACCCGTAAAATATTTTTGTCCTTTAAGGCCTTTTTTGCTTTTAAATGCTCAAATACATGCCATGAAATGGCTTCTCCCTCTCTATCAGGGTCAGTTGCCAGATATAAGGTGTCGGCTTTTTTAACTGCTTTAGTAATTTCTTGCAGGTGACGTTGATTACGTTCAATGATCTGGTATTTCATGGCGAAATCATGTTCCGTGTCCACAGCGCCTTCTTTAGGAATTAAGTCTCTTACATGCCCATAAGAGGCTAAAACCTGAAAGTCTTTGCCTAAATATTTTTCTATGGTTTTACATTTTGCAGGTGATTCTACAATAACAAGGTTTTTGCTCATGTTACTAATGTCTTGGATTAATGTAAAAGGGCTGGGGTTAAGTCGTAAACAATATCTTCCATTCTTGAAAATGCAATATCATCATCTGACTGGCTTAATAGCACCATCAAAATAGTCCATTTTAATTCATCTAATGAGAGCGATTCATTTTCAATTGCCATGGCTCTATCAATGACTATTTCTCTGATAGCAGGGGTTAAAATTCCGGTATGTTCAAGAGAAAGCAAAAAATTGCGACATTCAATATCCAGCTTTATGACTTCTTGCGTGGTAAAAATACGGAATGTAGAAGCAATACTGGGTTGCATGATACTTTGCTCGGTTAATCCCTCAAGCCAGTCAAATGCATTATTAACCTCAGCGTGCTCAAAACCGGCTTGAATTAATTCGGTTTTAATATCATCGCTATCAGGGAGTAACTCTATGTCATCATCCAGATAATTTTCAAAAATGTAGATTAAGACATCAAAAATATTTTCTTTCATAGCACCTGTTTATTTGATTCGGATATAGCCGCCCGCAGTGGTTGCAATATAACCTTGTAGTTCCAGCATGAGTAGCATTGATGAAATGACTTCAACTGAAAAACCAGATTCTTGCACCAACCAATCTACTGATGTGGGGCTAAACATAATGAGATTCAATAGATTTTGCTGCTCCAGGTCAAGTGTTGTTTTAAATGATTGTGGTTTTATTATTTCAGGTTGTTGATTATATTCACCTAATTCCTCAAAAATATCTTGTGTGCTTTCAACAAGTTTTGCGCCTTCTTTAATCAAGGCATTGCAACCGCGTGCTAAAGGGTTATGGATAGACCCTGGAATAGCAAAAACTTCACGATTGGCTTCTAAAGCCATTCTAGCGGTAATTAATGAACCACTTTTTTTAGCCGCTTCGACAACCAGTAAACCGATACATAGCCCGCTGATAATTCTGTTTCTGCGGGGAAAGTGATTGGCTTTTGCTGCAGTTCCTGGCGGGAACTCTGAAATAAGTAGCCCTGTGCTGGCAATTGCGGTTGCTAATGTTTTATTTCGTGCCGGGTAAACACGGTCGAGACCTGTACCTGCCACGGCAATAGTATGACCGCCTGCATTTAATGCGCCTTGATGACTGGCTGCATCTATACCTAAAGCCAGACCGCTGGTAATGGTGAAGCCGTGATGCACCAAAGATTGAGCAAAGTCTATGGCTGTTTGCTTGCCCAAAGGGGAGGGGTTTCTACTGCCAACCATCGCAATTTGAGGTTGGGTTAATAGTGTTTTATTACCGCGTATAAAAAGCAGAGGCGGTGGATTATCAATTTCTTTTAATTGCGCCGGGTATAGCGGATCATAAATTGATAAAACTTCATTGTCCGCTTGTTCTAGCCAGCGTAAATCAGAGTCAATTAAGCCCCAGTCAGGCGCTTTGATAAAGTCTATGCTTTTATCTTTGAGACCCAGAGCGGAAAGTGTGGAATGGGACTGGCGGAATAATTGCTCAGGCGAGAATGAGTCAAGCGTGTTTATAAACGTTTTACAGCCAATAGCGGGTGTTCTTAACAGTGCGATCCAGTATTTTAATTGTTCAGAGGAAGGAGGTGAGGTCACTTGATAGAGGGGGGGGTAATTTTCACATCCTTGTGAATTAAATAAATAATGACGATTTTAGGCTGGCAGCATCGGTACGGCTCTTTTAGGGTGTTTGAACGCTATCAAGAAGATGTATGGATTGAGATGCTTCAATGACTAAGGCATAGCTGACCCGCTCAAAGGTACGGAATACCATTAATATACCTGCAATTTCATCTGGTAGTTTTATAGCCGCATTTTTTTGTTTGCTGAAGGGGTCGCTAACAATGCGACCATGTTGATAAATATCCAGTATATGTCCACTTTTTAAACCATCCACCAAGCCTTTATCAAGCACCACAATGTTGTATTGACCAATTTGAGACAGACCATCAAGTACACTGATAATACGACCTCTAACCGGCTGTTCTGGAGGGCGAGGAAAAAAGTTTAATGCCAGTTCGCCTTCAGTGCTTACCATTAAGCGATCACCTCTACGAATTTCACTATCAGACTTTATAATGGTCAGTGTTGCAGGGTCGCCCGCTCGTTCTATCGCGGTATCGGCAATATATTTTGCTTCATAGCCTAAAATCTCTTGTGTTTCAGGGTTTTTATAGATTTTACCGGCTCTGTAGATGGTGTAACTCAGGCTTTCAGGGGTAAGGATTGCTCTGACATACACCCGGTCACCTGCACCTGCAATTAAATGCTCACCTGCAAAATCAATGACATAAGGTGATTCGGCTAGTTCCCCGTAATCAACTACTTTGGGTGAGGTTAAAAACTGCGCAATCGCATCGGTTGGGATAAGTTTTATTGCTTGATCAATTGATGATTCTCTTATCCGGGGTTGAAGATGGCTGTTTTTTGATAAGCTAAGTCGCGGTTTACCATTAACCATAGAAAAATAGACGGTATCACCGGGGTAAATCAAATGCGGGTTTTCAATTTGAGGATTATTGCCCCATAACTGAGGCCATTGCCATGGGTTTTTCAGAAATTGTCCAGAAATATCCCACAACGTATCACCTTTAACGACTGTGTATTGATCTGGATGGTTGGGGTTGATTTTAATGTTATCAGCCCAAATATGCGTGCTAAGTAACAATGAAAACAATAATCCCAAGGTTTTTAGAAAAGCCATAGTTTATACTGCCCTGATAAATTTAAATTTTAGATGAATTTAAAGTTTAGATGAATTCAGATAAAATTCCAGTGTTTAAGATATTTGAAAAGTGGAGAGTTAGTTGAGTATTCTAACCGTTCTTGAGTTTCCCGATAAGCGTTTACGTACTAAAGCAAAGAAAGTGACTGTTTTTGATAATGCAATAAAAACATTGGTTGAGGATATGTTGGAGACGATGTATGACTCTAAAGGTGTCGGTTTAGCGGCAACCCAGATTGATGTGCATCAACGTGTTTTAGTGATGGATGTCAGCGAAGAGAATGATGCGCCTTTATGTTTTATCAATCCAGAAATTATTGTAAAGGATGGGGTAGAAGAGCAAGAGGAAGGGTGTTTATCTGTGCCTGGTTTTTTTGAAAAGGTAAAGCGTGCGAAACATGTCAAGGTAAAGGCATTTGATAAAGAAGGTCAGCCTTTTGAAATGGAGGCCGATGCGCTTTTGTCTGTGTGTATTCAACATGAAATGGATCATCTGGAGGGTATATTATTTGTGGATTATTTATCACCTTTAAAAAGACAGCGAATTAAAGCGAAACTGGATAAGATCCATAAAAAACAAGGTAAAAAACTGTCATGAAAATTATTTTTGCAGGAACCCCCGACTTTGCAGTACCTGCATTGCAAATGTTGATTGATTCAGAGCATGAGGTGTGTGCTGTTTATACCCAGCCAGACCGACCCGCAGGGAGAGGGCGTAAGTTAACGCCAAGTCCTGTTAAGCAATTAGCGTTAACCGCTAATATCCCGGTTTTTCAGCCGGAAACGTTAAAAACTGCTGAGGACTTAGCGTTATTATCTTCATTTGCTGCGGATTTAATGATTGTTGTGGCTTATGGCATAATTTTGCCTCAAAGCATATTAGATGCGCCAAAGCAGGGCTGCCTTAATATCCATGGCTCGTTATTACCCCGTTGGCGAGGTGCCGCACCGATACACCGTGCAGTAATGGCGGGTGATGAAAAAACCGGTGTCACTATTATGCAAGTGGTGAAAAAGCTGGATGCCGGCGATATGCTGCATAGAGAACCATGTGTGATTGCAGCGAGTGATACCAGTAGCGATTTGCATGATAAATTGGCACACTTAGGTGCGGTTGGTTTGCAAAAGGTATTGGCGCAAATTGAGGCGGGAACCTTGGTTGCAGAAAAACAGGATGAGGCATTAGTGACTTATGCTGAAAAGCTGGAAAAAAGTGAAGCGCAATTAGACTGGGGTTTATCTGCGGTCACATTGGATAGACAAATTAGAGGACTTAATAGCTGGCCGGTCGCACAAACTTTATTTCAAGGTAAGGTGTTGCGGGTGTGGAATGCTAAGTTACTCAATGAACAGACACGTTTACCGGCGGGAACGGTTACTCAACAAGGTAAGCGGATGAGCGTGGCAACAGGGAACGGGGTTCTGGATTTACTGGAAGTTCAGTTGCCAGGCGGAAAACGTATGGAAATTCAGGCTTTTTTAAATGCACATAAGGTCGATGGGGTTAAATTAGGCGTATGAGTTTACGATTAGTTGCAACCGCTGTTCTGGTTAAGGTTGTTAAAGACGGGCAGTCTTTAACGGTTGCTTTGGAAAAAGCCTTTGAGACCGTCGAAGACAGTAAAGAGAGAGCCTTTATTCAAGCCTTGTGTTTTGGGGTAATCCGCCAGTATCACCGGCTGGATTTTATTTTGCAGCAGTTATTAAGTAAATCACTTAGAAATAAAGATACTGACATTAAAATGTTGTTATTGATTGGTTTGTATCAATTGCAATATATGCGGGTTAAATCACATGCCGCTGTCTCTGAAACGGTATCAGCGGCAAATAAAAAACGTTGGGCGAAATCATTAATCAATGGGGTGCTTAGACACTATATTCGTGATCAGCAAAGTCTGGAGCAAGCTGCTGATAAAGATCGCCTGGCATGTTGTTCACACCCGGAATGGCTGGTGAATAAGATAGAAAGTGATTGGCCTGAGCAGGCAAAAGGATTGTTGATAGAAAATAATAAGCAAGCCCCTATGGCTTTGCGGGTAAATTTAGCGCAGACCACGCGAGCAGCATATTTGCAGTTGTTAACGGATAATAAGATCAGCGCAAATAGCGTGTCCTTTTGCCCTACAGCTATTGTGTTAGAGCAGCCGGTAGCCGTTGAAAAACTCCCCAGGTTTAATGAAGGTTGGGTTTCTGTACAAGATACGGCAGCACAATTAGCCGCACAATTGCTGGATGTACAGGCCGGACAGTCGGTACTGGATTTGTGTGCAGCACCTGGAGGGAAAACAGCGGCAATTCTTGAAGGTCAGGCTGACTCGATTTCTATGTTGGCAGTTGATATTGACCAGATACGGTTGGCGCGGGTTAATGAAAACCTGCAGCGCTTGAAGTTACAAGCAAAAGTGATAGTGGGTGATGCAGCAAAACCAAGTGAATGGGTACAAGGTCAAATATTTGATCGAATTCTGGTCGATGCGCCTTGTTCTGCTTTAGGGGTTATTAGGCGGCATCCTGATATAAAAGTATTACGTCGAGAGACTGATATTTCCGCATTACAAACGATTCAACAACAAATTTTAAATGCCGCATGGGAATTGTTGGCTCCGGATGGTATTTTATTATATGCAACCTGCTCTATTTTAAAACAAGAAAATGAATCACAAGTTGAGGCGTTCTTAAATACGCATAAGGATGCCTCTGAAGTCATAATTGAGGGTGGTTGGGGTATAAAACGCGGAGTAGGTCGGCAAGTATTGACAGGTGATTCTGCTATGGATGGTTTTTATTACGCGAAATTGATTAAGCAATGAAGCCTTTTTCCCTAATGATTCTGTTGAATTTGCTCTCAGGGTCGCTATGGGCAGAGGGTTTTTCAGCAAGTGTTCAGAATGTCGATATTGATTTAACGGGGAGTCGGTATGTCTTGAGTGCTGATATAGCTTATAGCTTAAGTCCTATGGCAAAAGAAGCCTTGCAAAAAGGTATTCCTTTGACTTGGGAACTGGTGGTTAAAGTAAAGCAGGTCGGTTTTTTGTGGGATATGACGCTCAAAAAAATATCGTTAAAGTATCAGCTTAAAAACCATGCGTTGCTTAATTTATATAGCGTGAAAAATCTTAATACCGAGAGTACAGAGATGTTTTCAAGCTTAACTGGCGCGTTAAATACCATGTCCCGGATTCGCCATTTAGAACTTATTGATAAAATGGCTGTTCAGTCGTTATCTGATTGCTACATCGCAATAAAAGTTGCGTTTAGTCGGGAAGCTTTGCCCACTCCTTTGCGACCGTTATCCTATTTTGATTCGCAATGGGCATTATCCAGTGACTGGACATTATGGCCATTACAAAATTAAAATTACCGGTAAGTGTTTCTATCCTTATTTTATTTGGACTGATTATCCTGTCATTGCAGTTAATGAGTACGGCAACACAGGAGTCGTCCGAATTAAGTGATATGTACTCATGGTTGTTGTTAGGCAATAGCCTGGGGTCAGTTGTACTGTTTATTTTGATTGGTATTAATGTTTACTCATTAATGAGAGCATTAAAAAAGCGGGAGGCGGGGTCTAAGTTAACCACTCGAATGATTTCTTTATTCGGGGTGTTGGCAATTGCCCCTGCGGGTATTGTTTTTTATTTTTCTGTACAGTTCTTAAATCAAGGGATAGACAGCTGGTTTAATGTTGAAATAGATAGAGCCATGGAAGATGCTTTAGAGTTGAGTGAAGTTTCTTTAGACCAAAAAATGCGCTTGCATTTGAAGCAGACTTACCAGCTGGCAAAAGAAATTACCGGAAAGTCTCAGACCTTGATTACGCTGGAAATGGATGGCTTGAGAGAAAAAGTAGGGGCAATAGAAATCGCACTGTTTTCAAGACAAGGGCATGTGATTGCCTCAGATAGTGTTAATCCGAGTGATATTTTACCTACGTTGCCAACGGAAGAAGTCTGGTTACAAGTACGACAAAATCAGGAATATTTTGCTTTTAGTCCTAAGGAGGATGGGGAACTGCAGGTTCAGGTGATTGTTCCTGTTAATGATGATGAGCCACGGTATTTGCAAGCCTTGTTTCCGGTTTCTGTGCGAGTTACTGATTTAACGGATTCTATTGATTTTGCTTTTGTGCGTTATCAAGAAATGAGTTTTTTACGAAATTCTTTAAAAAACAGTTTTTTGTTGGTGTTGTCGCTGGTGTTGTTGTTAAGTTTATTGGCGGCTATCTGGGTGGCTTTTATCAGTATTCGACAAATTGTCTCGCCAGTAAAAGAACTGGTTAAGGGTACGCAGGCAGTGGCGAGTGGAAATTACAAGCAACAGTTGCCAGTAATGAGTCAGGATGATTTGGGTTTTTTAGTTGAATCGTTTAATGAGATGATGCTAAGAATTGCTCGCTCTCAAGAAGAAACCAGAGCAGCAGGGGTAGAAGTGGAACATCAGCGTGCGTATCTGGAGACAGTTCTATCAAATTTAACGGCAGGGGTGATTAGTTTTGGCGCTGCCCATCAAATTCGTACGGCAAATCAAGCGGCATACCGGATTTTACATCTGCCTGTGAGTCATTTTGTAGGGAAAACATTGTCAAATATTATTGATGGGAATATAGAGCTTACTCAGTTTTTTGAGGCGATACAAAACCTGTTAGAGCACGCAGAAGATATTTGGCAGCAACGCTTTGCTTTTTTAGGACCCAATGGCAGACAAGAGATACTTTGTCGAGGTACGCCTTTATTTTCACCGTTGGGTGAGCGGGTAGGAGCGATTATTGTTTTTGATGATGTGACGGATTTAATTCAGGCACAAAAAAATGCCGCCTGGGGTGAAGTTGCTAAACGTTTAGCACATGAAATTAAAAATCCGTTAACGCCGATACAATTATCAGCCGAACGGTTGCAGCATAAATTAGCCGCGGAATTGTCTGATAAATCAGCGCAGATATTACAGCGCTCTACTCAAACCATTGTGCAACAAGTTGAGGCGTTAAAGGCGATGGTTGATGATTTTTCAGAATATGCCCGTTCCAGTAAAAAACAAGTTGAGCAGGTTAATCTCAATGATTTGATTAATGATGTTTTGGCATTATATGTTTTGCAAACCGAATTAAAAATTGTAACTACTTTTTATGCCGGTAATATGATCATTGAGGCAGACCCTATTAGTATTAGGCAGGTGCTACATAATTTGGTTAAAAATGCACAAGAGGCCATGGATGGGCAAGGGCGAATAGATATAAAACTAGACAAAATATGGAGAAATAATGCAGAGTATGCGGAAATTGCTATTTATGATAATGGTTGCGGGCTTGATGAAGCCCAGATAGAAACATTATTTGAACCTTATGTCACCACAAAAGTTAAAGGTACAGGTTTGGGATTGGCGATTGTAAAAAAGATTATTGAAGAACATGGCGGCGTTATCTGGGTAGATACGTCATATCATTCAGGGGCTGGTTTTATTATCCAGTTACCTACTGTACTTATTTAGGAAAAAGCATTGAATACAGAATCACCTTATATATTAGTTGTTGATGATGAGCCTGATATCAGGCAGTTGGTTTCAGAGATTCTTGAGGATGAAGGTTATCAGGTTGAAATGGCTGAAAATGCGGCTTCAGCACGAGATAAAAAAAATCAACGCACGCCACATTTGATTTTATTGGATATTTGGATGCCTGATGTAGATGGTATTACCTTATTAAAAGAATGGGTTGCAGAAGACCCGTCACTTTGTCCGGTGATTATGATGTCAGGTCATGGCTCGGTTGAATCCGCCGTAGAAGCAACCCGGTTAGGCGCTTATGATTTTTTAGAAAAGCCATTGTCTTTAGCCAAGCTGTTGTTAACCATTGAACGAGCACTTGAAGCGAGTTATTTACAACAAGAAAATGCAGGGCTTAAACAACAGCTAATGCTTGATATAGAGCCTGTAGGTAAAAGTGCCATTATTGAGCGAACAAAAGAACAATTAAAGCGACTTTCCCAGCACAATGCAAAATTATTGTTAGTGGGCGAGGCCGGCGTAGGTAAAGAACTCTTTGCCCGTTATTTGCATAATCATACGGCGCGTCGTGAAGGTCCTTTTGTGGATGTGGCTGTAGGGAGTATCTCTCCTGAAAACTCAGCAGTAGAATTCTTTGGTAAAGAAGATGGCGACAAAGTTTATCAAGGCTTACTGGAACAGGCACATGGTGGCACCTTGTTTTTAGGTGAAATTGCGGGCATGGATCTGGAAACTCAGGCAAGGTTGCTAAGTGCTTTAGAATCGAGTTCATTTCTTCGTGTGGGTGGCAGTGAGGCTGTGCGAGTGGATATCAGAGTGATTGCATCAACACGCGTCGCTTTAGATGAAGAGGTTAATGCAGGCCGATTCAGGCGGGATTTATATTACTTGCTGAATGAAGTCTCACTCGACATCAAACCGCTAAGAGAGCATGGCGAAGATGTACCGAATCTATTAAGTTATTATGTTGATTATTTTGTAAATATAGAAAAAATGTCTTTTAGAAAGTTTTCTATGGCAGCGCAAAACTATTTACGCAACTATGTTTGGCTAGGAAATGTAAGAGAATTAAGAAGCCTGGTTCAGCGATTGATGATTTTAGGGGCTGGGGATGATATCGAATTAGATGAGGTAAAAGCCGCTTTGGGTTCAATTGCAGATGAACCTGCATATAATTCATCCATCCCCGAATTTTTCAATTTGCCTTTGAAGGAAGCGAGAGAGCATTTTGAACGGTCTTATTTAGAATATCACTTTGAAAAAACCGGGGGCAGTGTGGCTAAATTAGCTGCGGCGATAGGTATGGAGAGGACGCATTTATACCGGAAATTACATGCGTTAAAGATTAAGTTATAAATAAACTTGAAACGATAGGGGTTCTCTAGTAGAATTCTCGCTTTTTAAAGCCTTAACAAATGACTAAGTAAAATGAAAACATTTAGTGCAAAGCCAGCAGAAGTTAAGCGCGATTGGTACGTAATTGATGCAGAAGGCCAGACATTAGGTCGCCTTGCTACTGAAATCGCAAGAC
>CAYMPX010000002.1:0-32382 GCA_964392135.1 uncultured Methylomarinum sp. | reverse complement strand
TTGTAGGATTGGGGGTCACCTATAATTATGATGATCTGAATCATCTTAATGAGTCTGATGATGCCGAATGTCCTGAAGGCAATGGACCGGCAGGAACGGCTTATCGCGAAAAAAAAGTAGTGACAGTAAATCAATTTTTAACGAATACCAAAACTAAGCCTTGGCACCAAAAAGCCGAATTATTTCATTGGGCATCAGGATGCTCCATCCCTATTCTTCGCGATAAACAGCCATTTGCAGTTTTAAATGTGTATTCAAAAATAACGAACTATTTTTCAGATGAAATCATTCAGTTACTGACAGAGCTAGGCTCGGATTTAACCTTTGCATTAGATGCTATAGACCGTGAAACAGCAAGACAAAAAGCGGAAAAAGAACTGGAATTATCGGCAAAAGTGTTTGCTCAAAGCCAGGAAGGAATAATGATCTGTAATGGCAATAATCAAATTATTTCAGTTAACTCGGCTTTTACCAGGATTACCGGTTATTTAGCGGAAGAAGTCAAGGGGAAAAGCCCAAATATACTTTCATCAGACCGGCAGAACCCTGACTTTTACCGTGTTATGTGGCAGGAAATGAACACAGTTAATTATTGGCAGGGGGAAATTTGGAATCGCAGAAAAAATGGTGAGGTTTTTCCTCAATGGATGACGGTGAGTGTAGTTAAAGATCAACAAGATAAGATCATTAATTATATTGCTATTTTTTCTGATATTACTCAGCATAAGGCAACAGAAGCACAGATTGAGCATATGGCTCATTACGACCCACTGACCGACTTACCTAACCGGATACTATTAAAAGCCCATGTGGATCATGAACTCATTGTTGCAGAACGTAATAAAACACAGTTTGCCTTATTATTTTTAGATCTGGATCGTTTTAAAAATATTAACGATTCTTTGGGGCACTCTATTGGCGACAAATTATTAATAGAAGTCGCACAAAGACTAAAATCAGTGGTAAGAAAGGAAGATACCGTATCTCGTCTGGGGGGAGATGAGTTTAATATTTTATTACCTAATACCCATTTTAAAGGCGCGGCTTTAGTTGCAGAAAAAATTGTTAAGAGCATGTCTACGAGTATGCATGTTGAGAAAAATCAGCTACATATCTCATCATCTATTGGGATTAGTTTGTTTCCAGAAAATGGGCAGACCTATGAAACACTGTATAAAAATGCAGATACAGCACTGTATCAAGCCAAAGATAAAGGTCGAAATCAATACCAGTTTTTTACCCAGGAAATGCAAAACCTTACGCTGCGCAGGATAGAGATTGAACATCATTTACGCCATGCAATAGCAAAAAATGAACTGGTTGTATTTTATCAACCGCAAGTGAATGCCAAGACTAAAAAGATCATTGGTGCGGAAGCATTATTACGCTGGATACACCCAAAGTGGGGAATGGTTTCACCCGCAGAGTTTATTCCAGTGGCTGAAGATACCGGTTTAATTATTCCTATTGGAGACTGGGTATTAGAACAAGCCATTGCACAAACAAAAGCCTGGCATAATACCGGACATGAGCCGATAACCATAGCGGTTAATCTATCGTTAGCACAATTCAATGAAAAGGTGTTACTTGACAAGGTTAAACAGTGTTTAGAACGCGTTAAATTAGCACCTCACTATTTGGAGCTTGAGTTAACGGAAAGTATTGCCATGAAAAATGCCGATGCAGCGATAAAAATCACGCAGCAATTAGCCGAACTGGGTATACAGTTGTCCATTGATGATTTTGGCACGGGTTATTCATCCCTGAGTTATCTACAGCGTTTTGCCTTGCACAAATTAAAAATAGATCAATCTTTTAGTTTTAACATGATTGAGAATAAGGAAACAGAGAATATTGTAAATGCGATTATCAGTCTGGCAAAAAGTTTAAATCTTAAAACGATTGCTGAAGGAGTTGAAACGCTTGAGCAGTTAAACATGCTCGTTGCAAAAGAATGTGATGAGATACAAGGTTATTATTTTAGTAAACCGGTACCCGTAGATGAATTTACAACATTGTTAGCGTGTGGTTTTAGCTGAGAAAATGAGCGGGAATTGTGAACCCCGCTCATCATTAGGTAAAAAGGAGTCAGAACTATTTTTAGACAAATTCACGCTAAACCAGTAGAACAAAAACATTAATCCTTCGCATCCCCATCATCATCCAGCTCTGAAATTTCTTTCAAACGAGCAACAACCTTATGGTTAATGGTATTATCAGGATAACTGCCTTCTTTATCCATACTGCCTGCTGTTTGTCCCATTAGCAGTTCTAATGCTTCATTCACATTCGCTACCATGTAAATAGAAAACAAGCCTTTTTCAACCGCTGCAACCACCTCCTGTTTTAACATTAAATTTCGCTTGTTCGAAACAGGGATAATGACGGCATGCTGACCACTTAATCCACGCGCCTGGCAAAGTCTAAAGAATCCCTCAATTTTTTCATTCACCCCACCTATCGCTTGCACTTCACCATATTGATTCACTGACCCTGTGAGAGCAAAACCTTGTTTTATGGGGATTCGGGTTAACGCCGAAATCAGACAACACAATTCTGCCAATGAAGCACTATCACCATCAATATAGCCATAGGATTGCTCCAATGCGATGCTGGCAGATATGGCTAACGGAAAGGTTTGTGCATAACAATGCCCTAAATACCCCGTTATAATCATCACTCCTTTAGTGTGTATTGCCTGACCTAGCTCAGCTTCTCTTTCAATATCGACGATGCCTCTCGATCCGGGATAAACTGTAGTCGTAATACGGGCAGGCGCGCCAAAATGACTATCGCCCACTTCCATAACGGTCAAGCCATTCACTTTACCTATCGCCTCGCCTTCGGTATCAATTAAAATCGTACCGTCAATCATGTCCTCAAGCACTTCTTCGGCAATCCGACCGCTACGAGACTCTTTTGCAGTCAGGGCTTGTTCAATATGCACTTTATCAATCTGCGTCTGCCCTGCCCCCAGGCACAATAAATTCGCTTCACCCATAATTTCCAATGAATCATTAATTCGTGCAGATAAGCGACATTGATGCTCTGATAACCGACAACTATGCTCTATCAATCGTGCAATAGCCGATTTAGTTAAAGGCAATGCAGCTGAATCTTTTGCTTGTTGTACCATTAAGCTGACAAATTGCCCGATAGAGTCATCTGTTAATTTAATATGGTCATCAAAATCAGCCAATACCCGAAACATTTCGTTAAACTCACTATCCATCTCTTCTAACAGATAATAAATATCCCTGGGACCCACCAGAATAACCTTAACATTCAGTGGAATTACTTCAGGCTTTAAGGTGATAGTATTAACCCCGTACTCGGAATAAGGTGATTCAATTTCTATTTTTCCTGATTTTAGAGCGCGCTTTAATCCTTCCCAGACAAAAGGGTAAGTCAGTATTTTTTCCGCATCTAAAATTAAATATCCCCCATTGGCTTTATGCAATGATCCCGAACAAATTCTGCGATAGGTGGTAATCAAAGCCCCTTGATCACTCATATACTCAATGCGTCCGAATAAATTCTGATAGGTTGGGTGAGATTCATAAACAACCGGCACCCCACTATCCGGCTTATAATCAACCAGAATATTGGGCAAATATTGTTCCGTAAGAATTAAGCGTTTGGTGCTGTGGTCTTTTATCTCTGACGCACGCGCAGGCATTAAAAAATCGGTAATGGTAGCAACCATATCTTTTTTAAACTCAGCCAGATAACTAATCACATCATCGGCATCCTGATACTGCGTATGCAACGCATCAAACAAAGGGTCAATGGCTAAACCTATGGTTTCTGCATCCAGTTTTTTGGTCTCATCCACCATTGTTCTACGCCACTGGGGTAATTCAAGTAATACCTGACTTAAATAAGCCTCTAACTCTTCAGTATGTTGATGAAAGGCTTCTCTTTCAGGTTGAGGCAACAAGGTAAACTGATCTTCATCCAATGCCTTATTATCTCTGATAGGCAAGAAAGTAATGCTATCGCTTTCCCTATAGACAGCAACCCCCATGGCTTCTGCCTTCTTATCCACCAGATCAATAGCCGCGTTATATTGCTGGTTAAAACCACGTTCTATAACGGTTTTTTTCTGTTGGTAAGCAGGACTTTCAAATGCGGCGGGAAAAGTGGCTAATAAATTATCAATTAACTGCTCTATGTCCTTGGTAAATGCCTGCCCTTCGCCTGCCGGAAGTTGAATGGCAAGAGGTTCCCGGGGGTTATCAAAGTTATCAACATACGCGTACGAAGGGGGAGCATCCTGCTGTTCTGCAGAGCTAGACAAATAATTGGTAATCATAGACAAGCGCCCCGTCCCCGGCTCACCCATAACAAAAATGTTATACCCTGGATTCCTCATTGCCACCCCAAATTCCAAGGCAGATTGAGCTCGCGACTGACCTAAAATGGAATCAGGCTGCCTGGACAATGTTTGATCGGTTAATCGCTCAGGGTCAATATTTAAGGTTAATGAATCTACAGCTACTTTTAAATGATCAGTCATGGGGCAATACAAGGAATGATTACGAACGGTCTTCCTCGTTGCTTGGTAATGCACGAGGAATGAGGTTACTTGAAAAAGGGGGGGAAGCCAGAGCGAATATCAGTCCGCCATTCAGCTCACAGGTAACTGAGGAAGTGGGTCTTTAGTCTCGTATAACCACGGGGCTAAAGTCTCACTTGCCATTGATGATATGTTTTCTCATTTTAGGAACGTGCATAAAATAACGTATACATCTTAATACGGGGCGCAGGTCTTTAGCCTGCTTTATAAAAGGCAAACTAAAGATCCGCGTCCCAAAGTTGTCAAAATTATTTCATACATATTCCTTAACTTTTATTATCAGGCATGGATAACATGTGACTCATTTTATCGGCCTTTGTTTTTAAATAATCCACATTATCATCATGAACATGCGTTTCCACTGCGATACGCCGATCAACTCGTACACCTAACTTCACCATCTCGTGAATTTTTTTTGGGTTATTTGTCATTAAAGCAATTGAGTTAACCTTTAAATCGTCTAGCATTAAAGCGGCAAAATCATATTCCCTTTCATCGGCAAGATGCCCTAAATGAATATTGGCATCCACCGTATCCAAACCCTCATCTTGAAGGTTGTAAGCCTGTAATTTTTTTAACAAACCAATACCCCGCCCCTCCTGGCGTAAATAAATTAAAATACCAGTGCCCTCTTCACCGATAAGCCTTAATGCCATATCAAGTTGCTCGCCACAATCACAGCGCCGAGAGCCAAAGACATCTCCGGTAAAACATTCTGAATGGATGCGAACAAAAACCCCTTGCTTATTGGATACATCGCCTTTTACAAAAGCAATATGCTCCTTATCATCAAGATTATTACTGTAATAGTGTAAGGTAAATTCACCGTGTGCAGTCGGAATACGAGTTTGAACTAAATTTTCTAATTGTGGTTTCACATGCGTAACTAAGCTATTCAAGTGCGTGTATTTTACTACTGTTAAGGACTCCGTGTTTTCCTAAGTTTAAATAATGTAAGCAATTTAAGCGCAGAGGTTTAATAATATTCAAAATTTTGAGATAAAATCAAGCGGTATCCGGTTTATCTGTCAAATTACTTAATCGCCTGAATCAACTTGACCATATCACTACTGGCAGGATCTAAAATTACTTTTTCAAAACCACAAGACTGCACTGTCTTTACCGTTTTCCGATTAATATTTGCCCCAAAAACAGCATTAATCAAAGGATTCATTATTCCCATCAGCCGCGCCATAACAGGTCTGGAACTTAACACATGTTCCAACAATAATACCTGACCTCCCGGTTTACAGACTCTATAAAGCTCTTGTAAGCCTTTGGCAGGCAAAGGCACCGAACAAAAAACAAAGGTTGCAATCACCGTATCAAAACTATTATCGGCATAACATAAAGATTGAATATCCATAAGCTCCAAGGCAACATTAACCTGCTGACGTTGCTGCTTTTTTTTAGCCTGCTCCAGCATTTTCTCACTAAAATCCAATGCGGTAATGCGACTACTCGCCGGATAATAGGGAAAGTTTTTCCCCGTTCCTACCCCCACTTCCAAAATATGCTCGCCTTGTACTTTATGCCATAAAATTTTACGCCATTGACCAAAAAACAAACCTTCCAAAAAACCTTCAAGGCCGTCAAAATAAGGCGCGATTCGATTATATCTGGCTTTTGTTTTTTCATTATTCGTTTGCATACGATTATTTAATAAAATTCGAAAGTGTAGATGCCGTTTGTTCCTCAGCACATCCTATAGATTATCGTTTCAGGGCTGATTAAATCCTGCCCGTCACTTAAAATAAATAGCTTTTAGTATAATTTAGCGATACAATTATATCCCATTTCTCTCCACCCCCACAGAATTAGAGTATAAATGCTTGCAACACTATCTAAACCTCTGACGATTCTGCTGGTTCTATTACAACTCATCGCCCCCCTGGTCCATGCGCATGTACATGAAGACACCTTCATCCAGAACATTCACCTGCCTGAATTTGAACAGCTTGAACCATTCAGTATAAAGGGTGCAGATGCAACTTTCAGCATCATATCACCATCATCCAGTTGCAGTTTAATTGTTAATATTGGAAAAGGGGTAAGACAAAATCAGCTAGCAATAGATCATGTCGCACCCGTTTACTTTCTGCCAGAAAGTTTTACCTTTAAACAGCTTATTAATCAAATACAGATTAATGCGCCTCCCTTAAAACCCATTCTATTTTCAACCATCAGCTTCAGCCTACATTCCTCCCGCGCTCCCCCCCAAAATATATAAAATACGGCTTTTAAAATCCTATCACTCGCTATTCAATTTTTGTCTTGATTTTTTAGATCATAGAAAAACCAGACTATAAATTTAACACGGTATACCTGAGAAAATATAAACTCAGAACGAATTTATATTTCACCGTAAAGAGTATGGTCAAAGCCCGCCCTATTTTAAATCAGTTACCAAAAATCATTATTGCCTAATTTTTTTGCATTTCTAAAAATCAATAATCAGACAGTGATTTTTTACCCGCTCGCACGGCAATATACCGATATATAACGAGCGCCCCACTCATTTACAATTAGAAACACCCTTATTTGGAGTTTTTTATGTCTATCTTTAGACAAATAAAGCGGCTCATGTGTATGGTATGCCTTTTACTATTACCCACGCTCTGTTTTGCGCATGAAGATGCTATCGTAGATCATCATGACCGCATTCAAATCAATCCATCATTAACGCTATCTCAAGTGATTGCTTTAACATTAGAAAAGTTTCCCGATTATTTACTCACTGCAGCACGAAAACAAGAAGCGAATGCCCTGCAACAACGAGGCGACAGCTGGTTAGCCGGTGCGCCCAATATATCAGTAAGCTATCTGGATGATTCATCTGCCAATAACACCGGCTTAAGAGAAATGATAGCCCAGATACAAGTTCCATTATGGAATTGGGGGCAACGTGAGGCAGGGCTTGCCGTTGCTAAACAAGCCCATCATGCGACCAAAAAACTATCATCCGCCATACGATTAGATGTTACCGGTCTGGTAAGAAATGCGTTATGGAATATGAATCTGGAACAACTGCGTTATCAACAAGCCAGGTCTATCCAGGAAATTTCCGCAAAACTGTTGGCAAAAATAAAACGTAGAGTTGACTTAGGCGACTTACCTCGTTCAGACTTTTTACTGGCAAAAAGTGATTACTTGCAAAAGCGTTCACTACTCACGCAAGCGGAAGCTAAAATGATGCATACGCGTAAAACATATATTAGCTTAACGCAATCAACCGAGGTTCCCGCTGATTTTAAAGAAACACAAAGCACACTCATTACTATCCCCAAAAACCATCCCAAATTACTTGCTATCAATGCGCTGGTACAGCGTAAACAAGCTGAACTTAATTGGGTAAAATCTGCCGGTTCAGGTCAACCCAGCATAACTATCGGTGGTAAAAGCCAAAGAGACACTAAAAATAGCAATGATATAGAAAGCATTAACCTGCAAATAACGATTCCTTTTGGCGGTGCAGCTAAACTTGCGCCTCGCATTGCAACGGCCAACCTGGCATTAACGCAAGCCCTTATTCAGCAAGCTCGCTTACAACGGCTCCTGGAAACACAATTCCACGAAGCAAAGCATCTATTAGAAATCACCCTGACTGAATTAAAAATAGCCAATGAATTAAAACAAATTGCTAAAGCGCATTTAAAAATGATACGTCTAAGCTTTTCGGCGGGTGAAATAAACCTGATAGACCTATTAAAAATCCAGGCACGCTCAAATAATGCGACCCGTCTCGCAAAAGAACGTGAAATTCTACGACAAAAATACATTGCTCTTTATAATCAAGCTGTCGGAGTACAACCATGAAAAAAATACTAATCGCACTCCTTTTATTAAGTAGCAACAATGCTATCGCTAATAACAATGAAATTAAAATTACCCAGATGCAATTTTATAATCTAGGGGTAAAAATAGATACACTCAAACCTATAACATACATACCATTACTGTATGCCCCTGCAAAAGTGGTTATTCCGCCCAGTCAGGAATATATTGTCAGCGCAGCACAAGCCGGACTCATCAGTAAACTGGATGTTACGCTGGGTGATAAAGTGGAAAAAAATCAGATTCTGGCACAGATCAACAGCCCCAAATTATTATCTCTACAACGTCAATTCCTTAAAGCCAAAAATCAAAAATATTTAGCCTTAGCAAGTTATCAACGCGATAAAAAACTATTACAGGAAGGTATTATCTCTAATCGCCGCTGGCAAGAAAGTCGCAGTCGTTACAATATATTTTTAGCGGAAGCCAACGAAGCAAAGCAGTTACTGGAAATTGCCGGCATGTCTGCTAATGACATCAAAAAACTCGCCAGTAGTCGACGATTAACTAGCCACCTCAATGTGTATTCACCTATCAAAGGTTTTGTATTAGAGCGAATGGTGACAGCAGGTGAACGATTAGTTATCCTGGCGCCGTTATACCGAATTGCCAATCTTGATAAACTCTGGCTAGAAATTAAAATCCCTCAAGAGCGTATCAGTCAACTCAAAGTAGGCGATCAGGTTCAGATAGAAAATACGGCGATTACTGCAAAAATAAGTTTGCTTGGTCAAAGTGTCGATACGCTCAACCAGACGGTACTCGCCCGTGCAGTTATTGACGGCTCTCAATCGACGCTAAGAGTCGGTCAAAATATTAATACCCAAATCATTCAACAGACTAACAAACCCTCTTTTATTGTGCCAAATGCTGCCATTGCCAAAAATGAAGACCAGGCTTATTTATTTATTCGTAACGCCACGGGATTTATCGTTAGCCCGGTTCAAGTCATTGGTAAACAAAAAAACCACTCTGTCATTATTGGTAACGATGCGTTAAAAACAGAGGTTAAAATTGCTATCCGTGGCGCGGTGGCTCTGAAAGCGACCTGGCTAGGATTAGGGAGAGATAAATAATGTCTACCTTAATCCGTTTTGCGCTATCTCAGCGAATACTTATAGTGCTGATGATATTGCTATTAACCGGCGCAGGATTCTACGCTGTTAAAAATATACCTATTGACGCGTTTCCTGAAGTCTCTCCGACACAGGTTAAAATCATTGTTAAAGCCAACGGCATGACCCCTGAAGAAATTGAGTCCCGAATTACCGCGCCGATAGAGGTGGCGTTACTTGGCATTCCTCATCAAACCATACTACGGTCGGTAGCAAAATATGCCTTGACCAGTATTACTGTCGATTTTGAAGACGGGACTGATATTTACTGGGCACGCCAGCAAATTGCCGAGCGACTCAATACCCTATGGGGAAATTTACCCCAAGGGGTTACCGGGGGTATAGCACCCATGACCACGCCTTTAGGTGAAATGTTCATGTTTTCCATTGAAGGCGGTGAGCTGACTCTAATGGAACGTCGCAGCTTATTGGATTGGGTCATCCGCCCGGCGCTGCGTACTGTTCCCGGAGTTGCCGATGTTAATGTATTGGGTGGTCTGGCAAGAAGCTTTGAGGTCTCTCCTGATAACACCCGCATGTCAGCCCGTAACATTGGCATTAAGCAACTGATTGAAGCGCTACAAAATAATAACCGTAATGATGGCGCAGGCAGATTAACCGAAGGCGAAGAAGCCCTGATTATCCGCACCGAAGGTCGCATCAAATCATTAAATGATATCCGCTCAATTGTCATTGCCCAAAGTTCCGGCTCTCCCATAACGGTAGGTGATGTTGCCGAAATTAAAATAGGCGCATTAACCCGTTATGGCGCTGTAACCAAAGACGGTAAAGGGGAATCTGTGACAGGGCTGGTTCTTAGCTTACGCGGCGCAAACGCCCGTCAAACAGTCATCAATATAGAAAAAAAGCTAGCAGAAATAAGCACTGGATTCCCTGAAGGCGTTGTTGTTGATGTTTTTTACAACCGAGGAAACCTGGTGAATAAAGCCGTTAATACAGTCTCAAAAGCCTTGGTTGAAGCTATCATACTGGTGGTTATTTTACTGATTTTTTTCCTGGGAAATTTAAGAGCCGCCTTAACCGTTGCCTGCTCTCTGCCTCTGGCTGCCATGGTGACATTCATTCTCATGAAAAGCGCGAATATGTCCGCGAACTTAATGAGCTTGGGCGGATTGGTTATTGCTATCGGTATGCTGGTTGATAGTGCCATCGTTGTCGTAGAAAATATCATCACCCACTTGGCAGATAAAGAAAAAACCAACCGGTTGCCTCGTCTACATATTATTTATCGTGCGGTTAAAGAAGTCTCAGCACCCGTGGTTTCAGGTACTTTAATTATTATTATCGTATTTTTACCTTTATTGACCTTACAAGGTCTTGAGGGAAAATTATTCACGCCCGTCGCACTAACAATTGTATTTGCACTGGGTGGCGCGCTATTTTTATCTTTAACTGTAATTCCTGTTTTATCGTCTTATTTACTCAAAGATATTTCAGCTAAAGAACCCTGGTTACCCAGACAATTACAAAAAATTTACCAGCCTATACTATTATGGAGTCTTGATAACGCTAAAAAAGTATTTATTATCGCCGGCAGTTTACTCATAGTTACTGTTATGATCTTTACTCAAATTGGCAGTACTTTTATGCCGACGCTGGACGAAGGCGACATCATTATTCAACTAGAAAAGCTGCCCTCCATTACCTTGGAGCAAACGGTTGAACTGGATATTCAGGTACAAAAAAACCTGCTAAAGCACATTCCTGAAATTGTAAATGTCATCTCTCGCGTAGGAACAGATGAACTAGGACTCGACCCTATGAGTTTAAATGACACCGATACCTTCTTAATCTTAAAACCCAAAGATCAATGGCGGATGCAATCCAAAGAAGCCTTGGTTGAAGAAATCCGGAAAGTCATGTCGCAAACTCCCGGAATCGCCTTTAGCTTTACCCAACCCATTGAAATGCGCGTCTCTGAAATGCTGACAGGAACACGGGGCGATGTGGCAGTCAAATTATTTGGCACAGACCTTGATATATTAAATACCAAAGCCAAAGAGATTGAAGCTGCCTTAAAATCTATTGAAGGGGCAACCGACGTGTTTGCTAAAGAAAATGAAGGCATGCAATTTTTGCAAATAACCATAGACCGTCAAGCTGCGGGTCGCTTGGGATTGAGCAGTAACAGCATTCAAACAATGTTGCGTGCCCAGATTGAAGGCTTAACTATCGGTATAGTTCAGGAAGGCATAAAACGCACCCCCCTTATTTTGCGTGGCATCAGCAACTCATCTAACTTTGAAAATCTGCAATTAACACTACCCAATGGCGGTTACGTCCCGATTACGGCTGTTGCCAAAATAACACGAACGGAAGGTGTTGTGGCTATTGATAGAGAAAGAGGGCAACGCTTTGTCGTCGTCCAAAGCAATGTAGAAGGGCGTGACTTAGTGGGCTTTGTTAATCAAGCGCGTCAATTAATTGCAGAAAAAGTAAAACTACCTACAGGCTATTATATCGAATTTGGCGGTCAATTTGAAAACCAGCAGCGGGCAGCCGCAAGACTTGGATTAGTTATCCCTATTTCACTCGCACTGATTTTCTTACTGTTATTTTCAACCTTTAACTCAGCCAAACAAGCCTGTTTAATCCTGTCTAACATTCCTTTAGCCATGATAGGCGGTGTATTTGCTTTATGGCTATCAGGGGAATACTTATCCGTCCCTGCCTCCGTCGGTTTTATTGCTTTATTAGGTATTGCCGTATTAAATGGCGTCGTGATGGTCAGTTACTTTAACCAACTACGTGCCACAGGTATGGCGTTGGCACAAGTCGTCATCACCGGTTCCACAAGACGCTTACGCCCGGTGATGATGACAGCCAGCACCGCTGCTTTTGGCTTATTACCACTGATCTTTGCCACCGGACCTGGATCAGAAATTCAAAGACCTCTCGCCATTGTGGTTATCGGCGGTTTAGTCTCATCAACATGCCTAACACTGATATTGTTACCTATTTTGTATCAGAAATTTGCTGGCGATAAAAAACAGGAGATATGCAATGGATAACGCAGAATTTTTAATGACCTTAAATGTACCCCCCAGCCTTGAAGAGGCTATTGTAGACTGCCTACTCACCTTTGAAGCTGAACACGGCTTTAGCAGTTTACCAGTCAGTGCGCACGACCACAAAAATGAAGGCTTATCCATCGCCGAACAAGTTACCGGCAGACAACGAAAAATTCGTTTTCAAATGTATTTAGAAAGAAAAGACTTAACAACACTCATTGAACGATTAAAAGCCGATTTCTCAGGTTCAGGTATCAACTACTGGGTACAACCTGTTATTGATAAAGGGACTATCTAATCGTGACATACTCTCTCCCTAAGCTGTAAACGCAACCTGGGGGGGAGAGTATGTCACGTAACGAAATCATTGTTAAACCATAACATTTAACCCTATACCTTTCTACAATGCTCCATTGAAGAAAAGCGGCTACTTTTACCCTGATTATTTATATCACTCACTTCAAACGGGGAGTGTCGTTTAAATAGCTAATGCCAGATTGGTATAATAAATATAAGGTGAAACTTACTTCACTTTAACCATTACAATCCATTTAGCAGAAATCAACATGATTAAATTAATCCATTTCATTTTTATCTTAACGTCCTTTGCCAGTTTCCTCTCACGCTTTTCCCTATCCGTTTTCAAACCTGAGTGGCTACAAAATAAAATAATCAAAATTGCGCCTCATGTTATTGATACACTTTTACTCATCAGTGGTATAACGCTAGTGATTCAAGGGAATTGGCTAGCGGGTGAATTTGGCTGGATTTTATCTAAACTTATATTATTAATTTGTTACATCTTATTTGCGGTAATGGCTATGCGCCTAAAGGGTATAAAACGCTGGATTACATTCTTTGCCGCTATTGCCTGCTATGTTTATATTTTTATTATTGCCATATCCAAGCATGGGTTTATCTAACTCAACTCACCCAAAATGCCTGTTGAGGATATTTAACTATCCTCAATAAACGCCCTCACGACTGACAGTACCCGCTAAAACCTGAGTATAATGCTCTATAGCAACACTAATAATTCATCGTTCTGAATTTTAGACAAAAAAAAGCCCTACTAAAGAGTAGGGCTTTTTTCTTAACAAGAAATTAAAAGTTTCTTATTGAGCTTGTACTTGAGCTGCTTGTAGACCTTTAGGACCGTTTTCAACTTCATATACAACTGTTTGACCTTCAGCCAAAGTTTTGAAGCCATCGCCAACGATTGCTCTAAAGTGTACAAAAACATCTTCACCACCGTCTTGTGGAGAGATAAAACCAAAACCTTTAGATTCGTTGAACCATTTAACTGTACCAGTTGCCATTTTTGAAATCCTCAAAATGTAAAAAAAAAATAAAACGCATGCAGATGACATGATAAGGATTCAGAGAGGAGCCAATTACAGGATGTTCTTAGAAAACCAGCTTGAGCCAATGCCAATGCAAGCGAGGATATTGTACCCCACTGATATAAAAAGTACACTGTTTTTTTTAAAAAAACATTAACTCGTAACATTATTCAACTGGCTCTCTATAAACAGACATCCAGGGCTTCAACATCCTTTTCTAAAATTTTTAAAATATCCTTGCCATTTTGGCAGCTTTCATTCTGTACACCATGCCATTTTTGTCCTGCTGTTAAAACCTGCCATCGCCTTAATAATGACTTTAATTTTATTTCACCACTCACAGTAAAATGCCAACCATTAAGTAACTCACTATAACCTTCCGGTTCAACCGGTGTTATTAATTGCTTTAATTTGCCTAACCGCAACAATAAAAGTTCAATTTGATTCATTTTATTATCAATCCATTGCGTTATTAATCTGGCATTTATCTGATCTATAGAAGAATCTTCATTATCTGAGATAATTTTCAGGCAGTGTATTAACTCACTACTACTAAATCTGACTGCCATTTCATAAAACGCGGCCGCCTCCATATCATATAAACAATCACTTTGATATTTCATCACAGGTTTCGATGCTGTTTTAATTTCACAGGTCTCCGGCCAATTATTACCCATCAGTTGAGGATAAAATACTGTTCCAGCCTCTTGATCCACAATTTTTGATGCCAGCAACAAATCGCCTATCGCCTTGTTTTGATGCCCCGCAACACCTATATTCAGCAACAATGGCAACTCGATATGGGGAAATAAAGCCAAAGTATAAGCAACGCCACCCGCCATTGCCACTTTACCCACACCAGTGACCGTTAATATAATCTCATTATTTTTATAAAGTGCAAAAGGATGGTTGACCTGCTGTTTCTTTAAACCAAAAAACCGGATTAGAGACCTCGCTTCACATTCTAGCGCAGTAAATATAAATGATTGATTAATCATTAGCGCAATACTGGTCTATTATTTGTTGATAAGCCTGCGCATTTTCCCGCTTTCCTCGCTTTAAAGCACCTTTTTTAAAAATATGACATTTTTTTAATAACATGGCAATGGCCTGCTGTTTATTGTTTTCTCCTAAGCTATCGCCTGAAATAATATTCTGTAATGCTTGAATTCGGTAACGATCCATACCCCAATATTTCATTGATAACTGATCCTCATGTCCCCCGTACTTTTTAATCTGGGGATCATCTATATAAAGCACAGGGTATTTTGCACTCACTCTCAGCCATAGATCATAATCTTCACACGCAGGCAAGGTGATATCAAAATCGCCAATATCATCCAAAACGGAACGATGTATGACAATAGAAGAAGGAGACATTGCACACAAAGGCAAGCACTGACTAAAAATCCAGCCACCCTCTTTTTTATGTTTTTTCATTTGATTAACCCGCACACCATGACGAATCCAGATTTCTTCTGTATGACACACTTTAAACCCAGGGTTATCGGCCACTAATGCCATTTGTTTTTCTAGTTTCTGTGGCAACCACTCATCATCTGAGTCTAAAAAAGCCAACCATTCACCTTTTGCCTCTAGCAAACCTTTATTTCTAGCACTACTCACGCCTTTATTAGGCTGCTTAAAATACCTTACATCAGGAAAAAATGTTTTTATCATGTCCGCAGTCTCATCTGTTGAGCCATCATCAACAACAATCACTTCATAATCAGAAAAAGTCTGTGTAGCAACAGACTCTAATGCACGCTTCAGTAACACACAGCGATTATACACAGGAATAATAATCGAGACCTTTAACACAAAAACCCCTTGTTTTTTAAATGATTGGTGAACTCTATTAATGAACTTTGTGGATTAGCACTCGAATGAGGACTGATAAGGCAGATTTCAGTCCGCCATTAACATCCCCTGAAACCATACAGGACTACAGTTCAGTCTACAAAATAACCACTTACTTCAGAACTATTTAGTCATTTCAATGGTTGTACCGGTGGTTCCACTCTTTTTTGCATCGGCAACAAATCTATTTTTCAAACGCTTAAATGCCGACCACAAGGTTTTGTCCATTACCACTTCATTCCCTATAGATACAATCACACGCGTCAACTCAGGGATTTTGGTTTTTGTAGAAATCATATAAATAGGTTGCACATACAGTATTGAATTCTCCATAGGCAAAATAATCATCCGCCCTCTTTGAACTCTTGATCCATGCTGATCCCACAAAGTAAATTGTTCTGAAATCTCGGGACTCTGATCAATCAGCGCATCAACCTGCGCAGGTCCATTCACCTGAATATCCTTATTAAATTTATACACCGTAATGCCGGGTTTGTAAGCAGCACTACAGGTTTTATTATCTGCTGTACCTGCCACGCCGATCATACTTAAATTATCTCTATGCACCGGTGTCATGGGGTTAATCATCACAAACTCTTCCCTTTCATTACAATGATTAAAGTCCATGGTTATAAAGTAAGGTAAAACGGGCTTTTCATTCACCGTAGCAAACTGCCAAGTCTCTGCCTGCTCATAAAACAGTTCAGGAATTTTTTGATGATATTTTGCATAGACTTTCATCTGCAAATAAAACAAGTCTCGCGGATAACGCAAATGCTGCTGTATTTCGCCGGGCATTGTTTTTAAATCTTCAAACACACCGGGATATGCGCGACTGTATGCCTGAATAATAGGGTCTGATGCATTGGAAATATAATATTTGGTTGCGCCATTATAAGCATCTACCGTAATTTTTACTGAATTACGGATATAGTTAAATTGATGCTTTCCATCAAGAAAATCATCCGCTGCCGGCTTTGAAACAGGGTAATGATTCGATAAGGTATAAGCATCCTGTACCCAGAAAAACCGGTCTTTCGTTATAACCAGGTAAGGATCTTTATCTAAATGTAAAAAAGGGGTAAGCGTATTAATACGCTCTATAATATTTCTACGCAACAACACCTTACTTTGATTGCTTATATTGGATGAAAAAAATATTTTTTCATCTTTAAAATAGAAAGCAAACAATGCCTTTCTAAAATAGGATGGAATAGGCACACCGGCATTACCTTCATAACTGGTACCGACCCCCGGATCACTCCCTGCAAGCTCCTTAACATCTAATTGATTAGGAACAATCGCATACTTATAGTTTTCCTGCCCATAATAAATATCAGCATATTTAACACTAAATCCCATATTAGATGACATGTTCAGATCACGTAGATACCAGATAATAGGCTTACCGGCATCCTGTGCCGCAGGTGTCACAACAGCGCCATAACCATGGGTATAGCGTAAATGGGTATTTTCCCAGTTCTGCGCCTCCGCAGGCAGCTTCTTAATATTCATTTCCCGTGCCGCCAGGTTTACCTGCTGAAAATGGTCATTAATAAAATAACGATCCTCATCAACTTCTAAAAAACGATAATAGGGTCTGATCCCTTGCAGCTGCATATAGCCATCCGTTAAATATTCTCTATCCCAGACAGGAATATTCTCAAAATGTTTTTTACTGCTCCACTCTTCTATATCCTTGCTGGCATCTAATTTAATCGGGAAATCAACCGTACTAATATTATTCAGGTCATAAGCATCCAGGGTTGCATCAATATTATTCTGCATAAATGCCTTTTCTGTACTCACAGGGCTTGGCTTGACGATAAATTTTGTGATTAACTGAGGAATCGTTTCGACTTTTTGCAATCCCAGGATAGACAAGAAAATAGCCGTAAAAATAAACAGTGGCGCTTTAACCCGATGTTTCTCAGAAAAAATAAAGACAATGGCACTAACGGCAGTAGCAACAAAGGTAAAAATGGACAACCAGATCAGCGGTAGTTGATACCAAATTTCCACAAAACCGGGGCCAAAGAATACCGGCTCATGACTATCAACATACAATAAAGAAAAACGATTCAGCAAAAATCCCCACACTACAAACAACACCACAAAAGCGATTAATATGGTTAAATGAATTTTTGCACCGACAGGAAATTCCTGATTCTGATTGGGTACAAAAATATGCTCCAGCCAATACAAACACCCCACCAGAAAAAACAACAAAACAGCAGTGATTAATAGCTCTTGCTGAATCAGTATAAATACCGGATAGGAAAACAGATAAAAACTGACATCATTACCGTAAACCGGTTCCGTTACCCCTGCAGAACTACCAAAGAAAAAAAGAATGGCAGATTCCCACTGCTCATAAAACGGGATAGCAACAATCACAGCAAGAGCAAAAGATAAAACGCGATATATCTTTTCCGAACCATCCATAAAAACATCAGCAAAACGCTGAAACCGTTGTCTTTTATCCGCATCCAACAAGACCTCGTCAGGCGGATTTAAGCCTAAATAGCGTGAAGCAATCCAGAAATGAAAATAGAAAACAGCAAAGAAAAACAGCGTAACACCGCCCGAAAGAATGAAACGATAAAGCAAGCGCAACCAATAATAGCCTTCCAGTTCCAGTGACCTAAACCACCATAAATCAACCAACAAATCGAGAAAAACAAAGTAAAAAGCAACATATAAAACAATGGCAATAACAACTGTTGCGCCTGCCAAAGCGGGTAACAATTTCCAGTTACGCATAAAGTCCTCTTCTTATAGAATGGTTGTACGCTTTACAAATCTCCGAAATGAGCCACACTCAGCTCATATATACCTGTTATTCTACCACTCAACGCTTGATTTCTGCTGTATATCCTTGGGGTCTAATCGCAATACGTGCCTTTACTATGGTGCATAACACCCCCTCTAGATTATAAAAACCGTATTCAAACTCTGGCGTACTACGCCCTTTTTGCTTTAATTCCTGCCTGATTTGCGCTTCTTGTTCAGCTGACATAGCAAAACGCAACTCCAGATCCGTTAAGCCCTCATACTTAAAATCCAATTGCAAAGAACGTGTCCAGACAGAATAACCAGGAAAAACTTTGATACAAGACATCGCCGCAACAGGATCTGCCAGACAGGCTTGAAAACCACCAAATAAACTGCCACCGGTATTGGTTGCAACCCAGCTATGAGGTAACACAATCTTAAGCTGTCGCCAACAAGACGATAGTTCCCGCACTTTAGGTCGTAATAACCAAAACGCGGGATACCATTCAATACGTTGTTTATCGCTTAACCAGCTTGCATTCCAAATTAATCGACGTAAATTCACGGCTGTTAAGCCAAACTTTTACTGGCGACTTCATAAACATCTTTAGACACATCCGGGGTATTCACAATCTGTTCCAATGCCGATTTCATCAACGCCTGTCGATGAACATCAAAACGTTTCCATTGGGTTAAAGCAGCGACCATTCTGGATGCAACCTGAGGGTTAATCGCATTTAAAGCAATCACTTGATCCGCTAAGAACTGATAGCCTTGCCCATTGGCAGCATGAAAATGCACTTGATTGGCCTGGCTAAAAGCCCCAATTAATGACCTTACCCGGTTTGGGTTGGTTAATTCAAAGGCAGGGTGTTTCATCAATGCCTGAAGGGTCGCAAAAGTATCTTCTGCGCGACTACTTGCCTGTAAAGTAAACCATTTATCAATCACCAGAGCTTCATCCTGCCATTGCTGATAAAAATGCTCTAAACACGCCTTTTTAGCAGGATTTTTGCTACCCACTATGACCACTAACGCTGCCACTTGATCGGTCATATTTTTAGCCGTTTGAAATTGCTGTTCAGCTATCTGATAACTTTCTACCGTCTCCCGTTTAGCCAAATAACTTAAACAACTATTCTTAATGCGTCTACGCCCAATGGCAGCGGCATCAAACTGACCGGATTCCTCTTTATGGTATTGCTGATACAAAGCCTTAAATTGTTCCTGTAACTGCTCTGCTAACGATTGCTTAACAAATTCTCTGGCCTGGTGAATCGCATCCACATCAATTACCTGCATTTGCCCCGCCAAATAACTTTCTTCTGGCAAACTCAATAATAATGAGAAGTAAGACAAATCATCCCATGATTGTTGCAATATATTTTTATAGGCATCCACCAGCATAGGGTTTAGAACCATCTCCCGCCCTTGTTGCAAGTCATCCATTAAGCCAAAAATAACCTGACCACTCATTTTTTGTCCCGCTTCCCAGCGATTAAAGCTATCGGTATCGTGATTTAATAAAAAAGCCAATTGCTCTAAACTTTGTTGCCTGTTTAAAATAACAGGCGCCGAAAAACCTCTTAATAATGAAACAACCGGTTGCCGCTCTAACTGTTCAAACACAAAGCTTTGCTCATCCTGTTTTAGCTCCAGTATTATTTCATCACACGGCTCACAACCCTTCATGCGAATACTCGCGACTAAACCATCTGCTGCCAATAAACCCAGTTTAATCGGGATATGCAATGCCTCTTTAATAGGCTGCCCCGGTGTGACCGGTGTATGTTGCTTTATGCTTAGGCGAAGTGTTTGAGCTTCTGCGTTATACTCTTCCTGCACTTCTAAAACAGGCGTACCCGCTTGCGAATACCAGCGTCTAAACAACGCTAAATCGACAGCATTTGCCGCTTCCATGGCACAAACAAAATCATCACAGGTAACTGCTTGTCCATCATGACGCTCAAAATATAAGTCACAGCCTTTTCTAAAACCCACCTCACCCACTAAGGTATGAATCATACGCACCACTTCGGCACCTTTTTCATAAACGGTTAAGGTATAAAAATTATTAATTTCAATATAGGCATCGGGACGAATAGGGTGCGATAAAGGTCCTGCATCTTCGGCAAATTGACGTGTGCGTAGCAATTTAACATCTTCTATGCGCTTAACGGCTTTTGAGGTTTGATCGCCGGTAAATTCCTGATCACGGAAAACCGTAAAACCTTCCTTTAAACTCAGTTGAAACCAGTCTCGGCAGGTAATTCTATTACCGGTCCAGTTATGGAAATATTCATGCCCAATCACCCCTTCAATATGTTCATAATCGCTATCTGTTGCGGTATCAGGACGCGCCAATACAAACTTGGTGTTAAATACATTAAGCCCTTTATTTTCCATGGCACCCATATTGAAATGTCCAACAGCAACAATCATATACAAATCCAGATCATACTCGCGTCCATAGCATTGTTCATCCCATGCCATGGCATTTTTCAATGATTGCATGGCATGCTGGCATTTATCTATATCATGCGATTCAACAAAAATCTGCAAACTTATATCTCGCCCACTCAGGGTAGTAAAGCTGTCATCAATACAGTCTAATTGACCTGCCACCAAGGCAAATAAATAGCACGGTTTTTTAAAAGGGTCTTCCCATGTCACCCAATGACGATTATTTTGTAACTCGCCTGCTGCCACTTTATTGCCATTCGATAATAAAACAGGGTATTTGTCTTTATCACCGATCAATGTGGTTTTAAAAGTACACATCACATCGGGACGATCAACAAAATAGGTGATTTTTCTAAAGCCCTCTGCCTCACACTGTGTACATAACAGGCTGTTAGAAAGATATAAACCTTCTAATGCAGTATTTTCTTTAGGGTTAATATTATTTTCTATCGAAACAATAAAGAGCTGGTTTTGCGGTACATTAATAAGCGTTAATGATTCATGGTTTTTCTGATATTGACTTGTCGTTAATGCAACACCATCAATAGCCACATTCACTAACTCCAATCCCTCTCCGTGTAAAACCAGGGCGGCATTCTGCGCCTGACTATTCGAGTTAGCCTGCAATATCAATTTAGACAGCACACGGGTTTTTTCTTCATCCAGGATAACGGTGAGTTCTACATTATCAATTAAGTATTCAGGAACGGCGTATTCATTTAAATAAATTATTTGGGGATTGGTATCTTGCATATGTGTTATGGAAGTCAGTCAATTGTAGAGCGGACTTCAGTCCGCTAAGAAATTTGGGCTACGTATTTAAAACGAGACAGATTCTCACCATAAAGGGCATGAAGTTAATGAAGAAAAACCAAACCTTCTGTACTTCATGGTAAAAAATAACCTCGTCCTGAGTCTATATTCTATCAGGTGTACCGTCTTAAACTTATAGTCATAATCTGTATGAAAAACAGGGAAGTGAGGCTAAAGTCTCACTTCCCGATTGTCCAGGTTATTTTACTAAATAACCCTGATTTTCGAAACAAAGCGGACTGAAGTATCCCTAGACTCTGAATAAAACAATTTTTCATCTGTCTTTTTTAACAGCAAAGAGAGCAATACATACCCAGGCAGCAAGAAAAGAGATACCACCCAATGGGGTAATCATTCCCAGCCATTTACTATTGAGTATCGCTAATAAATATAAGCTACCTGAAAATAAGACAATACCCGCAAATATTAACCAGCCCGCCCATTTCAGCAAACCAGACTCGGGGCGTTGCTGCCTAAACACAGCAACCAGACCTAAAGCCAAAGCATGCCACATTTGGTAATCTACGGCTGTTTTATAAACTGCTAACATCGCAGGACTTAAAATTGATTTTAAAGCATGCGCACCAAATGCGCCCATGGCAACACCGGTTAAACCGGCTACAGCGGCTAACAATAAAAAAACGGATTGCATTATTTTTCCTTTAATCGAGGCATTAACTGAACTAAATTACAAGGCTTGGTACGCACATCTAACTGCGCTTTAATCAACTCATCCCACGCTGTCCGACAGGCACCTGACGACCCGGGCAAACAAAAAAGATACGTTCCGTTTGCCACACCGGCAACCGCTCTGGATTGCATGGTCGATGTTTTTATATCTTGATAAGACAACATTCTAAAAACCTCACCAAATCCATCCAGCACTTTATCTAATAAAGGCATGACGGCTTCCGGGGTACCATCTCTTCCTGTGACCCCTGTGCCGCCTGTCGTTATTACGGCATTGACATCAGCTTCAGCGATCCAATGAGAAATAACCGCTCTTATTTGGTAGATGTCATCCGCTACCAGGGTTTTCTGATAAATCCTATGCCCTGCTTTTTCTACTCGCTCGACCAAGGTCTTTCCTGAGACATCATCGGCTTCTGTTCTGGAATCAGAAATCGTTAACACAGCAATATTTAGCGGGATAAATTGTTTTTCTACGCTCACTCTATAGATTCCTTACTTTAAAATTAGAAAAAAAGCTTCTGTGCCACGCTGGATATTAATTAACAAAGCGCTACGCGGATCGACCACTTGTCTTAACTCATCCAGATTACGCACTCTGTACCTGTTTGCAGACACAATAATATCCCCCGGTCTTAACCCACTACGCCAGGCATAGGAATTTTTTGCTATTTCTGCAAAAAGCACGCCTTCAACCTGCTCTTTCTGGGTCGCAATTAAAACAGTATTTTTCAATGCCTGATGCAATGAACCTCCCAGCAGTTTTCTTTGCCGGGGCTTTCCTAACACCGCCTTAATGTTCTGCCTCTTATTTCCACGCATAAAACCAATTCTGACCTCATCCCCAATTTGCAACAGACCAATCATGTTTCTAATTTGATGACTGTTTTTAACCTTTTTATCATTCAGAGAGACAATAATATCACCCGGTTCCATCCCGGCTCTATCTGCGGAAGAATTTCCTTCAACTTTACTCACCACCGCACCTTGAGTACTGCTTAAATCAAATGCTTTAACCAGATCCGCTGTTAAATCCTGTGTTGTTACTCCCAACAAACCTCGCCTGACCTCGCCATGCTTAACCAATGACGCTTTAAGTGTCATTGCCATATTGGAGGGAATCGCAAAACCAATTCCAACATTGCCACCACCAGGTGCAAGAATAGCGGTATTCATGCCAACAAACTCACCACGCAAATTAACCAATGCCCCGCCAGAATTTCCGGGGTTAATGGATGCATCGGTCTGAATAAAATCCTCGTAACCTTCTATACCTAAGCCTGACCGTCCCAATGCACTCACTATCCCCGAGGTCACTGTTTGTCCCAAGCCAAAAGGATTACCTATGGCAACAACAAAATCCCCTACCTTTAATTCATTTGAATTAGCAATAGGTAACTCCGTTAAATTATCTGCTGGAATTTGCAAAACGGCGACATCTGCTTCTGAATCCGAGCCCAATAGCCTTGCATTTAATTGTCGCCCATCACTGAGCATCACCATAATTTTATCGGCTTTATCAATCACATGGTGATTCGTTAACACATAGCCCTGCAGGCGATCAATAATAACGCCAGACCCTAAACTATGCTTTTGCTGCCTTCTTGGTTTTTGTTGCTGTGGCAATTGAAAAAAATGTCGAAAGAAAGGGTCTCTTAATAAAGGGTTTTCCCTAAGCTGAACATTTTTTGTGGTTGATATATTAACCACTGCCGGCATACTTTTCTCCAGCATCGGTGCTAATGACGGGAGTGTTTCCCCATCAACAGCAACCGGTAAGCCAGCAAAAGAAATTCCAGAAAAAAGCATCCAAAATAAAATTGATAGAAATACCTTTTTATGCCGTGTACATTTCATTTGTTTTTCCTATAGTGTTATATACTTGACCTTACAATTTTAAACTGAACGAAAGAATACAAAAAATTGACTTAACAAATCAAGCCATAGACAAGATAATTCAAAAAATGTTTAACCTTGCTTATAATCTATTTATAACGAAACATAAATAATTAAACGCATTCCAGCCACCTGCATAAATGACAGTAGACCCCCATTCAGAAGAAGGAAAAATCATCCGGCAATTGATCCCTTTATCAACCTTGTCTATTGATCAGTTTAAGTCTCTTTGTAACTTAATTACAGTTGAGTCTGCTGACAGCAATAGTTTTTTATTTAAAAGAAATGATATCACTAAAGACTTGATTTATTTAATAGCGGGAACCCTCAGGCTACAATCGAATGAGCTTAAAGTAGAGACCATCAAGGCAGGCAGCGAATCAGCCCTTTTTGCCATAGCCCATCAACTGCCACGAAAAATAGATGCCTATGCCCAGACAGCGATTCGTTTTTTACGGCTAAATATTAATACTATAAATGCACTCCCTAGTGGCATTTCTGATAAACAAGAGAATACTGACATGCTCATTGATGAACCAGAAAATGATAATGACTGGATGACCACACTATTGAAATCTCCCATTTTCAAAGCATTACCCCCTGCTAATTTGCAACAAATCCTCATCAGCCTGGAAGAAGTGACTTTTGAAAAGGGAGCATTAATTATAAAGCAAGGTGATGTCGGTGATTATTATTATCTGATAAAAAAAGGGCAGTGCTTACTCTCCCGTAAGCCTTCAGAGCATGCCAAAGAGATTAAACTCGCCAAGTTACAGGCTCAGGACACCTTTGGTGAAGATTCATTACTCTCGGATGCTCCCAGAAATGTCAATATAACCGCACTCACCTATATCACGCTGTTACGACTGAATAAAGAGAAATTCATCGCACTGATAAAAAAACCGTCTTTAAAATTTATAACACATGCTGACATTGAAAATGAAACCCGCAAAGGCTCTATATTATTGGATGTACGAGCGCCCGATGATTATCAAAAACATCATCTTCCTCACAGTATCAATGCCCCTTTCTTTACACTGCGTATGCAACTTAAAAGCTTTGACAAGAAAAAGAATATCATGGTTATTTGTCAGAACGGAAAAACCAGTGAAGCCGCTGCTTTTTTATTACTTCGCCACAAATTTACCGCCTTAATTGTAGAAGGAGGAATGGAAAAAGCACCTCAAGAAGACTTAAATATTTTGACAGAAGACGCTACTGTAGAAGAATCAGACAGTGAAACAGTGATTTCAACTACTAGCGAATTTACGGGTGATAAAAACCAGCAAATTATCTTGTTACAGCAAGAAAACCAGGCACTGAAACTAACGGTTCAAACACTAAAAATGGAAAAAGAAGGGCTGGAAAAAAACTATCGCGCTTTATACAAACAAACGGAAAAATTGAAATCTTACCTGGATAAGATAAGAAGCAATGAGAAAGGCACGTAAACCTGGGAGAACAAAGCTTTCTTTGCCGGGTTCAGGACGAACCCGACAAAGTACAAAACCATTATTTGATTTTAGCTTCTTTATACATCACATGCTTGCGAGCAACGGGATCATATTTTTTCATCTCCATTTTCTCAGGCATGGTTCTTTTATTTTTAGTTGTTGTATAGTAGTGACCATTACCTTCACTAGATACCATTTTAATTTTATCGCGCATTTTCAGTCTCCTTAAACTTTTTCGCCAGATTTACGGATATCCGCAAGAACAATATCAATCCCTTTTTTATCAATAATGCGCATTCCTTTAGCAGAAACTCTCAAGCGAACCCAACGGTTTTCGCTTTCCACCCAAAATCTATGGTGATGAAGGTTAGGATTAAAACGTCTTTTCGTTTTATTGTGTGCGTGTGATACGTTATTACCAGAAACAGGACGCTTACCCGTTACTTGACATACTTTGGACATGATTACCTCTGCCGTGCCTAAATTCAAAAGTTAGCCGACCTTTATACCAAAAAACCGTTTTCAGGTAAATAACATTAATAAAATAAATTTGATAAAATCACCTGATTCCCATTTATTGAGAGACAGCAATGACAATAAAACTTGGCATGGTCATGGATTCTATAGACCACATCAACATTAAAAAAGACACCAGCTTTGCGATGTTATTGGAAGCTCAATCTCGTGGCTGGGAATTGCATTATATGGAACTAAATGATCTCTATCTAAGCAATGGTCAGCCTTATGCCAGAACACGCAGCTTAAAAGTACAGCGTAATGAAAATAATTGGTATCAGTTTATTGATGAGCAAGATATTCCGCTAAACCAATTAAATACTATTATCATGCGCAAAGATCCGCCCTTCGATCAGGAATATATCTATGCAACTTATCTTTTAGAACAGGCGGAACGCTTAGGCTGCTATGTGGTCAATAAACCCCAATCACTAAGAGATGCTAACGAAAAGTTATTCACCTCCTGGTTTCCTCAATGCTGCGCCGAGACACTGGTTACCAGAGACCCGAAACGCTTTAAAACCTTCCTGCAACAACATAAAGAAATGATTTTAAAGCCACTCGATGGCATGGGCGGTACCTCTATCTTTCATATTAAACAAGATGATCCCAATCTTAATGTGGTGCTTGAAATGATGACAGAGTACGCCACACGCTATATTATGGCTCAACGTTATATACCTGAAATAAAACAAGGTGACAAGCGTATTCTGCTGATCAATGGAGAACCCGTCCCTTACGCCTTGGCACGCATACCCGGCAAAGGTGAAACCCGTGGAAATCTTGCGGCGGGAGGACGCGCAGAAGGTCGAGAATTAACAGAAAGAGATCGTTGGATTGCGAATCAAGTAGGTCCTACACTTAAACAAAAAGGTTTGGTTTTTGTGGGTATTGATGTGATTGGTGATTTCTTAACTGAAATAAACGTTACCAGCCCAACCTGTGTGCAAGAACTGGATAAACAATTTGACCTCAATATTAGCGGTCAGCTGATGGATCACATTGAATCTGTTTTAACCTGTACATAAACCCATCATGACAACGGTAGAACCCCCCCCGCTTTCACAACCTTCTGTCTCTATCAGTGACGGATTACTGATTGCTGTGTTTTTTTCAGTGGTTGTCCATGCCTTTATTTTACTTGGAATTAATTTTACCATTCCTCAGCCACAGAAAACGAATAAGCAAATTGAAATAACATTTGCCAGTACGCCTGCAAAAAAACCGCCCAGGAAATCGAATTATCTCGCCCAGGAAAATCAACTGGGAGCGGGTAAACAAACCAAAAAACCAACGCTGCCAAAACAAAAACTGCCCAGCCAGGGAAACCGTCAAAACCAACCACCAAGACCTAAAAAATCGCAAACAGCAAGTAAAGCAAAATCAGTTCCGAAAGTTATCGTCCAAAAACAAGCAGCACAGAAAATCTCAACCACTAAAAAACAAAAAAAACCGGCAGAACAAAAGCATACTAAATTATCAGTCGATGCCTTACAGCAACAAATTGCACAATTAGGTGCAAAAATCCGTCATAGCCAACAGAGTGCCGAACAAACGCATATTAAATTTGTTAACTCTATCAGCACTCACAAGTATATGGCTGCGCAATACGTTAATGACTGGGAACAAAAAGTTGAAAGTGTCGGTAATCTTAACTATCCTGAAGCCGCTAGAAAAAAAGGTTTTTCAGGCACATTAACCACCGATGTAGGCATTAATGCAGATGGCAGTATTTACAGCATTCGCATTACTAAATCATCGGGTAATAAAGCGCTGGACGATGCTGCCAAACGAATAATCCGGCTCAGCGCACCTTTTGCCGCATTACCCAAGGAATTACTTAAAGAACTTAAGGTCTTAGTCATCACCAGGGTATGGAAATTCTCTGATGAATCCGGCATTACTACTCGTTAAAAACACTATGACTACATCCCACTATCTAAATAATCAGTTTTTAATTGCCATGCCCAATCTTGTGGATGTCAATTTCTCTCATACGGTGAGCTTCCTGTGCCAACACAATGAAGAAGGTGCTCTGGCCATTGTCATTAATCGACCCACCGGCATGAACTTAGGTCATATTTTTAAGCAAATGGGAATAGACACCGCTTCTCAGCAGGTTAAAGATACCCCGGTTTTTGTCGGTGGCCCTGTCCAACAAGAAAGGGGTTTTATTATTCACCCCAAAGGAACTGACACATGGGAATCCTCTATTGCTATTTCAGACACCTCCATGCTAACCAGCTCCCGTGACATTTTAGAAGCCATTTCCGAAAACCAAGGTCCAAAGCAATATTTCATTGCCTTGGGTTATGCGGGCTGGGGAGCCGGGCAACTGGAAAAAGAAATCATCAGCAATGCCTGGCTAAACACACCTTTCGATGCACAAACATTATATAGCACCCCCGCCAAACAGCGCTGGACAGCAGCTGCCAGCCAACTTGGCATTGATATAAACCAGTTAACAACACCGGCAGGTCATGCTTAAAAAAGATCCGCTTGCCACAAGATTAAATGCCGATACCTTTCTGGGCTTTGATTTTGGCAACAAAAAAATAGGCACGGCAGTAGGACAAACAACAACCTCTATTGCCAGCCCCTTACAAACCATTCGTTCGATCAATCAACAACCTGACTGGCAGTTCATTTCTCAATTAATCAAAGAATGGAATCCTGCGGGTCTGGTCGTCGGTATATCGAAACAAGCCGATGGTTCAGATAATATTATCACGCCCAGAATGTTTAAATTCTGTCGGCAGCTAGAAGGTCGCTACAACTTGCCTGTCTATCAAGTGGACGAAGCATTTTCTACTTTTGAAGCCAAACAAATGCTATTTGATGATCTTCATGTCAGTGCTGGTAAACTATGGGATGTTCAAGACCAACTTGCTGCTCAGCTTATTTTACAAAGCTGGTTAAATCAAAAACACTTGAGTCTAAAAAAATAATGACACACACTCACCTGGATATACCTTCATTACTGACTAAACTGGAAACAGAACTTAAAGTCCTCATTACATCAAGAAAATTAGAAAATCCACTAATGATCGGCATTCATAATGGCGGTGTCTGGGTTGCAGAACAACTACATCAACGACTTAACATAGCAGAACCGCTCGCTCTAATGGATATATCCTTTTATCGAGATGACTTTTCTCAAATTGGCATACACCCCAAAGTAAAGCCTAGCCAATTACCCGCCCAGATGGAAGGTCGGGATATTATTCTTATCGATGATGTGTTTTATACCGGGCGAACCGCGAGGGCTGCATTAAATGAAATATTCGATTTTGGTCGCCCGAACCAGGTGGTTTTAGGGGTATTAATTGAGCGGGATGGCCGACAAGTTCCATTACAACCTGATTGTGCAGGTTGCTCCATCACCCTACCGGCAGGACAAAGTATAAAACTCACAGGGCCGTCACCTTTAGGCATACACATTCAACCCTTTAACACTGAATTTACCGCCGCATAACCATGACAAACTTGCAGCTTAATAAAAAAGGCAAACTCAAACACTTTCTCTCTATTGATGGCTTAGATAAAACCCTGCTGACTGAAATACTGGATACTGCCGAGTCTTTTGTTGGCGTATCAACCCAACCGGTTAAAAAAGTTCCCTTGTTACGCGGTAAAACCATAGTCAACCTGTTTTTTGAAAACAGTACCCGCACGCGGACCACTTTTGAACTTGCTGCCAAACGCTTATCAGCCGATGTACTGAGCATGAATATTGCGACATCAGCGACCTCAAAAGGCGAAAGTTTACTCGATACCATCCGCAATTTAGAAGCCATGCATGCGGATATGTTTGTAGTCAGACATGCTATTAGTGGTGCCGGACACTTTATTGCCCAAAATACAGCCGCTCATGTCAGCGTGATTAATGCCGGCGATGGTCAACATGCCCATCCCACTCAAGCGATGCTGGATATGTTTACCATACGCCAGCATAAACCAGACTTTAGCCCGCTGAAAGTTGCCATTATTGGTGATATTTTACATTCACGGGTTGCTCGCTCACAAATTCAGGCACTCAACACATTAGGTACCAAAGAAGTGAGAGTGATTGCCCCAAAAACCTTACTCCCCTCACATGTTGAAAGTCTGGGGGTTAAAGCCTTTAACAATATAGAAGAAGGACTGAAAGATTTAGATGTGGTTATTATGTTACGCCTACAAAAAGAACGCATGACCTCTGCCTTACTACCGAGTGAAAGAGAATATTTTAAATGTTTTGGGTTAACCGAAGAGCGTTTAAAGCGAGCCAAAACCGATGCCATCGTCATGCACCCGGGTCCTATTAACCGTGGTGTCGAAATTGCCTCTAGTATTGCAGATGGCCCTCAATCCGTTATCCTGCAACAGGTCAGTAATGGTATTGCTGTTCGCATGGCTGTCATAGCAATAACCATGCAAAACAATGGAGAGGCGCTATGAGTAACATACATATCTCAAATGGACATATCATCGATCCTGCCAACAACATAGACCAAATCGGTTCTATTTATATTGCGGACGGAAAAATAAGCGCTATTTTCGAGCAACCGGCAGGCTTTATTGCTGACACTCTTATTGATGCCGAAAATAAAATTGTCTGTCCGGGATTTATTGACCTTAGCGTCAGATTAAGGGATCCAGGTCAATCTTATAAAGGCACGATACAAAGTGAAACTGCAGCGGCGGCAAGTGCAGGGGTTACCTCCCTATGCTTACCCCCAGACACCCGCCCCGTGATTGATACACAAGCTGTTGTGGAATTTATCAATGATAAATCCGAAAAAGCCAACTACCCCCATGTTTACCCAATAGGTGCTTTATCCTATAAACTTGAGGGCGTTGAGCTCAGTTCCATGGCTGCACTAAAACAGGCGGGGTGTATCGCTGTCAGTAATGCAACTGAACCTTTAAGCAACTTACTGGTTTTTCGTCGAGCCATGGAGTATGCCAGTAGTCATGATTTACTGGTCATCTATCACCCTGTTGAAATATCGCTCAGCAACCAGGGCTGCGCCCACGAAGGCGCGTTTGCCACCCGCTATGGATTACCCGGTATTCCCGAAGCATCCGAATCAATAGCGGTTGCTCAATGTCTGGATCTTGCAGAATTGACGGGATGTAGAGTCCATTTCAGTCAAATCAGCAGTCAACGCTCGGCAATCAAAATTCAACAAGCCAAAAAATATGGACTTAAAATATCTGCCGATGTCGCAATACACCAGCTTCATCTCACAGAGAATGACATAGAACCGTTTAACAGTGCTTATCATGTGTTACCCCCTTTTCGTACCGAAAAAGACAAACAACGGCTAAGAGAAAGTCTAGCCAATGAAACGATTGACGCTATATGTTCCGATCATCAACCGCATGATTTAGATGCCAAACTAGGGGCTTTTCCAGAAACTGAACCCGGCATATCAGCACTGGAAACATTATTACCTTTAACCCTTAGTCTGGTTAAAGACAATGCCATCACCCTATCGCAAGGTATTGCTGCACTCACTCAAAACCCTGCCAATATCTTAAATATACAACGTGGTGCCTTAACACCAGGGTTCACCGCTGATATTTGTATTTTTGATCCCGCTATCCGCTGGGAAGTGAACGAAGAAAACTGGAAAAGTGCAGGGAAAAACACGCCATTTTGGGGGAAAACCTTAAAAGGCCGGGTAACACACACTCTACAATCAGGAAAAGTCATTTATTCCCTATAACTCGATGTTCCCGTTTTTAAGTCCGTAGGTTAAACAGCAGGGTGTAGAGACAGACTGGGGGCATTGAGCCAGAAGACTGGGTTCATGAGGCAGAAAAATATGACATGAAAGTATGGTATGGGAAGGAGCTCGACTTCGTATGCTTGTACCCGGCAAATATTATCCATTCCATGGCATTTAGGGCAGTGTCGATTACGACAGGAATTATTTTTTAATTTCAATCGAGTCTGACCCTATTGATTTTGACCCTATTGATTTTGACCCTATTGATTTTGACCCTATTGATTTTGACCCTATT
>CAYMPX010000001.1:0-42958 GCA_964392135.1 uncultured Methylomarinum sp. | reverse complement strand
GGAGAGCTTTAATGAATCACCGGTAATATCCGCATGTTTAAACACTTCATTACGTTGGTAATGGTGGCCTAAAACAATACAGCGTTTACCGAGTTTCTGTTTAGCGGCAATAATACGGGCATCGCATTCTTCATCATCAAGTAACGCGTAATCTTGAATGGGTAATTGGCTAGTTGTCATTTATAAATCAAGCTTGTGACATAGGATGCGCTGAGGAACGAAGCGCATCTTTCGTTGTAATGTGCGTCCTATTGTCAGCACATCCTGTAATTCCACCTAAATCCAGCAATAATGATGCGCCTCCTTTCGTCGGCACATCCTATTCATTATTTAACAATTAACTGGCTGGTTTTTCTTCTTTCTTTCCCGCTGGCTGGCGTAATTTAATACCTAACTCACGTAACTGAGCATCATTCACTACTGCGGGTGAATCCATTAATGGACAGGCAGCTGTTTGTGTTTTGGGGAAGGCAATCACGTCTCTAATTGAAGCAGACCCCGTCATCAACATCACCAAGCGGTCTAAACCAAAGGCAATACCACCATGCGGAGGGCAACCGTATTTTAATGCATCCAATAAGAAGCCAAATTTATCTCTGGCTTCTTCTTCGCCAATGCCTAGTATTTCAAATACTTTGGATTGCATATCTGTTTTATTGATACGAATTGAACCACCGCCCACTTCGGTACCATTTAAGATTAAATCGTAAGCACGTGATAAGGCTACACCAGGATTTTCTTGTAACTCTTCAACCGAACAGCTAGGCGCAGTAAAGGGATGATGAATCGCATTCCATCGCTGGTTTTTATCATCCCAGTCAAACATTGGGAAATCAATCAACCATAAAGGTTTCCAGTCGCCTTCTGCTAAACCACGATCATGCCCGACTTTAACCCGTAACGCGCCTATCGCTTCATTAACGATATTAGCTTTATCTGCACCAAAGAAAATTAAATCACCGGTTTGCGCGCCTGTTTTAGTTAATACACTTTCCCACACTTCAGCCGGTGCAAATTTAACGATAGGTGATTGCAAGCCTTCTAAACCGCCATCTCTGTCATTCACTTTAATATAAGCAAGACCTCTTGCCCCATAAATACTGACAAATTTAGTGAGTCCATCAATCTCTTTACGACTTAAATCAGATCCACCAGGAATTTTTAATGCAACCACTCGACCATTTGGATCATTGGCAGGACCTGAGAACACTTTAAAATCAACATCTTTCATGTCGTCTGCAATATCGACAAACTGTAATGGAATGCGTAAATCAGGTTTATCCGAACCATATAATCTCATGGCTTCCGCATAAGTCATCACAGGGAACTTATCATCTAAATCAACATTGATCACATCAGAAAATAATTGTTTAATCATTCTCTCCATGGTATCCATGATTTTATCTTCATTCATGAATGATGTTTCAATATCTAACTGGGTAAACTCTGGCTGTCTATCGGCACGTAAATCTTCATCACGGAAACAACGCACGATTTGATAATACTTATCCATCCCGGCAATCATTAACAACTGTTTATACAATTGAGGCGACTGAGGCAACGCAAAAAAAGCATTATCATGGGTACGACTAGGCACAATATAATCTCGCGCACCTTCCGGTGTTGCTTTGGTCAGAATTGGCGTTTCAATTTCAAAATAATCTTCATTATCTAAAAAATTACGTAAATTACGTGTTACATCTCTACGTACACGCATTTTTTGTTGCATTTCCGTGCGACGTAAATCAATATAACGATAACGCAAACGCATTTCTTCGTTAACTTCTATATCGCTTTCAATCGGAAAAGGCGGTGTTTCAGATTCATTCAATACCTCAATATGGCTGACCAGCACTTCAATCTCACCGGTTTTCATATTAGGATTAACCGTACCTTCCAAACGGTCTCTAACCGTTCCTTCCACTCTTAAAACATACTCACTACGCACGCTTTCAGCAATAGCAAAGGTTTCAGCTGCATCAGGATTAAAAACCACCTGTACTAAACCTTCACGATCCCTAAGGTCAATAAAAATAACCCCACCGTGATCCCTACGACGATGAACCCAGCCACATAATGCAACGGTTTCAGCTAATTGTTGTTTTGTTACTTCTCCGCACTTGTGCGTACGCATAGTTGTTCTCTACTTAAAATTGAATATGATTAAAATGCAGAATGGGAAAAGCAATAGCCCGAGGGCACAAAGACCTTTGCCCATCCTATAATTCTTGATTTATAGCACTAGTGACTGCTGCTGCAACCACCGCCACCACAACAGCTGCCAGCGCTAGACTTTGCCGGTGCAGATTTAGATGACTCGGCTACATTTTTCTTTGAGCCGCCTTTAAAATCTGTCTCGTACCAGCCACTGCCCTTTAGTCTAAATCCCGCAGCTGAAATTTTTTTCTTTAGTTCAGGCTCACTACATGCAGGACAGGTAATCAATGGCTCTGCACTCATTTTTTGTAAAGCTTCATGCTCGTCTCCACAAGCCTGACACTGATATTCATATATAGGCACAAGGTACTCCAAAAAAATAAAATATCTCTATAAATGAGGTCTTGAATTCATTTTTTCAAGAGCTTTCTATAGAATAACCAACATATTCTAATAGAAAAACACCGAGACAATGAATAAATTAACACTGGTTCGACCCGATGACTGGCATTTACACGTTAGACACGGCGCAATTTTAAACACTGTTATCGCTCATACAGCCAAGCAATTTGCCCGCGCGATTATTATGCCCAACCTCAACCCGCCTGTTTTAACGGTTGAGCAAGCATTGACCTATCGTAACGAAATATTGCTGGCTTTACCCGCAGGAACCTCCTTTACTCCTTTAATGACACTCTACCTGAGCAATGCCTTAACCACAGATGAAATAAAAAAGGCGGCTGAATCTAAACATATCCACGCCATTAAACTATATCCTGCCGGTGCAACAACTAATTCAGACGCGGGGGTCAGTGATCTTAAAGGCATTTATCCATTACTGGAAACCATGGAGCAAGTAGACCTTCCCCTACTGATTCACGGTGAAGTAACCCACCCGGACTGCGATATTTTTGATAGAGAAAAAGAATTTGTAGCCTCTAGCCTAACCGACATTATCAAAAACTTTCCCAAGCTACGGGTAGTTGTCGAACATGTCACCACCAAAGAAGCGGTTGATTTTGTGTTATCTGCATCGGATAAAGTTGCTGCAACCATAACACCTCAGCATTTATTATTTAATCGTAATGCAATTTTAGCAGGTGGCATCCGCCCTCATAATTACTGCTTACCGATTATTAAACGCGAACACCACCGACAAGCACTGGTAAAAGCAGCAACCAGTGGTAACCCAAAGTTTTTTCTAGGAACCGATAGCGCACCCCATTTAAAACACGCGAAAGAAAGCAGTTGTGGCTGTGCAGGATGTTACAGTGCATACGCTGCATTAGAACTTTATGCCCAAGCGTTTGAACAAGCCAATGCACTGGATAAACTGGAAGGTTTCAGTAGTTTCTTTGGCGCTGATTTTTATCAACTACCTAGAAATACCGAAACAATAACACTGCAAAAACAAACATGGACAGTACCTGACAGCTATCAAGTGGATGATGAAACCATTATTCCGTTAAAAGCCAATGAAGAGTTACACTGGAAAATGCTTTAATTTTTTATAAACAGGAATATCTGTGTTCGATGCAAACTCTTTGTTGCAGAATTAATGCCTTCAAAAGAATCACACCGAGGGCGGACACACTCCTTATATTCCTTACATTAATTTTTTGATGAGGGCAATGCTTTTTGATCAACTAGCGTGGCAACAAACTGACTGGCTTCATTGATCGTTATTTCCATCACTTCGATTAATTGTGATATATCAATACTAATTTCTACAAACTCATGCTGTAAAGCGGCAATCGCCTGTGCATTTAAGTTATGTTTTAAAAATAGCACTTGATCCTTAAATGCAGATAATACCGGCTGTATTCGGCTTTCAGCTTTACGCATGGTTTTAATCAAACGATTATATTGTTGTTTAGATGCTTTTAATTGCTGCCGACTGCGTGAACGTAAAGCCCGATTATTGTACTGCCCAAGCTCCTGCTCCCACTCTTTAAATAAAGAGTTACTCACCTCTTCTATGGCTGCTATTCTGTGATTTACATCGTCTGTTTTATTTTTACAAAATTCAAATTGACGTTGCAATAGTTTATAGCGATGCTTTAAGGTTGTTTCTTCTACGTTAACAATAGTCTTAAATTGTTGCAGCGCATCTTCAAACTGATCTCGGGTTCCTTTTAAGCCATTGCATGCTTGTTCGACTTGAATAACGACGATGTCACGCTTATGATGCCCCAACAGTGACTCTCGACTTTGATAATAAAAACCATCTATCCTTTTTTTAATAAAGGTAACAAGCTGACTAACTAAAGGTGTATTCATTAAAGTGGTTTTTATTAATAAGCGTAATGTTAAACGATGAATTTTGAGTGTATTGCTCAAATGCGGGATCAACCAGGTCTTGCTGTTGTTGGCAATTTAACGCTAAAGGCATATCGGCTGATTTAACCAAAATTAACTCAGTGGCTAATAATTTCTCAGCCAGCCATGCGGCAAGGCTATCTGAAGTAATATCCCAACTGGCTTTAACAGCCGAGGCATTAAGTTCATCAATATCAGGTGACCAAATAACAGCAGCATGATTTAACAAGGCTTGCTGTATTGCTGAAACACTGTTCGCCAAAACAAAAGAAGGCTTTAAACCTTTAAATAACAATGCCATTTGCTGCATCGCTAAAATTGCCATTTGATGCGCAATTTCATCATCAAACTTGTATTTTTGTTGCGCAGCACGTACCTGATCAGCAAACAGCCCCCCTCCTGGCACAATAACCACCGCACTCTGTTGTTCGATAACATGTAAACAACGGTTTAAACAGGCTATATCAGCCATTAAACTGCCGCCTAATTTTATAACCTGCATTAGTTTTTAAACTGCTGCAATAAGCTCAGCAAAGCCGCGGCTTTATCAAAACTTTCCTGGTATTCATCTTCCATCACCGAATCATTCACAATACCACCACCCGCCCAAAATCGAATGCTGTTATTTGAATGCACTAAGGTACGAATAGTAATATTAGTATCCATGTTGCCATTAAAACCAATATAACCCACTGAACCGCAATAAATACCCCGGCGATTAGGTTCTAATTCTTCAATAATTTCCATCGAGCGTATTTTAGGTGCGCCGGTAATGGATCCACCCGGAAAACAATTTCTTAATAAATCCAAGGCATGCTGACCCTCAGCCAACACCCCTTTTACAGTGCTTACTAAATGATGAACGGTAGCAAAGCTTTCAATATCAAATAATTTAGGCACTTTAACGGAACCTTCTTTGCAGTTTTTGCTAATATCATTTCTTAACAAATCTACAATCATTACATTTTCTGCGCGATCTTTTTTACTCTCGGAAAGTGCTGTCATTTGTTTTTTATCTGCGGCACCCTCTGCTAATCGAGGGCGTGTACCCTTAATAGGTTTAGTTTCAACTTCACCCTTGGATACTTTAAGAAAACGTTCGGGGGATGAGCTTAACACCTGCACCTCCGGAGTATTGAGATAGGCGCTAAAAGGCGCTGCATTAATTTTTCTTAAAGCCTTATAAGCTAACCAGGGGTTGCCTGAGCAAGGACTACAAAATCGTTGTGCCAAATTAACCTGGTAACTATCACCTTCTTTTAAATAGGCTTTTATTTTAGCGAAAGCCTGGGAATAATACTGTTTATCCATATTAGAAACCGGCGTTTCTAATATAATAAAAGGCGGTGTTTCTGGCTCTACCCTCAACACACTAAACTGCTCAATTAAAGACTGCCATTTTGTTGGCTCTATTGCATGACCGACTAAGACGCTTTGTTTTTTAACATGATCAACAATAACAGCCCAGGAATAAATACCGACTGCCATTTCAGCGATATTTTCTTCATTTTTGGCAATTTCAGGTAGATTTTCTAATCGTCGCGCCAAATCATAAGAAAAATATCCCATCGCACCGCCATTAAACGGAAACTCTTTATTTGATTGAAAACCTGTGCCTAAATATTGCTTAATCAACACAAAGGGGTCTTCATCTGAATAACGCGTACTCTGCTGCTCTATAATCTCCGTTGTAGTCCCTTTAGTCACCAGGGTAATAGCAGGATCAGTTGACAGAATGTCATAACGTCCTTGTCTGCTATAAGGAAAGCCACTATCAAGAAAAACTGACCACGGTTTATCTGCGATAGCTGCAAACAGTAGAGAGCTATCCTCAAAATAGGGTAAGGGGGAAAACTGTTGATTTACTATCGTCATTTAACAAAGAGAGACATTAAGAGAATGTATTATAACAATTATTTTGGATTTACCAGCATTGCAACTGCAACAGCAGGGGCACAATCTGCAATATCCATGGAAGACTGCCCTAAATCAGCTTCAATCAAATCCGTAAAGTCGACATAAGGATAGTTCAAATCTTTCGCTATTTGCATAACCAGAAAACGTCCGACCCCTGCCCCAATAAAAAAATCACTGTTCGCCATTAAGTTACGTGAAAGCTGTCTTTCACAGGCCAACTGAATTTTTCTTTTCTGCTGAGACTTTATATTCTGTGCAAACAGTTGCCATAATGACAGATCATTATCTGAATATTCATATCCTGTCATCCGTGCCAAACGTTTGGCACTGGCTAATACGGTTTTATCTGCACCATCTGCGGTATCCGTCTGGTCATGCATTTCATTTAACTCGCCAGTTAAACGATAAACATCGGCCATGGTCGCAAAGTATTCAGCCATCAAGCCCATAGACTGTCCTTTAAAATTTGCCGTCTGAGCGACTGCCATCACGGCTGTCCTGATAATCCCGGTATAAACCAGCTCATCAGACAGCATTCGATCATAATCTGTTAAGCCAATCGCCCTGACCTTATTATCAGCCAAAACCAATAGATCGGTTGTGGTACTGCCTATATCAATAAACAAACCATTTTTAAGCTTACTGGCAGAAAACGATGCACTTGCCAGCCAATTAGCCGAGGCAATGGATTCATAATCTTCAGGCTCAATTTTATCGGGCGTTAAAAAGCCATTACTTCCGGCATAAATCAATACTTTACTGTCTGTAAGTACGGCTTGCATCGCACCAATAATCTGCTCAACCCCTTGATCTCGATTTTCAAATAAATCAACCAACTCACCTGTCATGGTAATCGCATGCAGACAATGACTGTCAGCCACTTCAAAAACGATCTGCTTCACTGCTTGTTCCAGATATTCAATGCCTTTCCATAAAGGACAGGGCTGTTGTAATACATTAGAAATAATACCGTTAGACTCAAGCACGGCTGCTTTAACATGTGCTCCACCGATATCCCAACCTATAATACGCTGACTCATAAATCATTCCTTTTTATGCCAACTGGAGACACATTTAACATTTGACTATCACTGTCTGATCTCTTGTTTTTTTGATCACCGGATCTTTATCCACCATATCCAACACCGTATGCGCCACATTAAACTGTAATGCTTGAGCTATACCGGCATAAGATGTCGTTAATCTTGGGTTTATTTCCAGCACCACAGGAAGATCAAATTCAGCCTGTATTATATCAATACCTACATAGCCCCATAAACCAGGGATTGCTTGTGCTATCTGATTAATTAAGCACTGATACAAGCGCATATTATTATTAGAAATATTAACTTCACAAGCCGTTAACTTAAAACACGTCTGTTGTAATGAAACCTGCTGCCGATTACAACACAACAACCATGCCTTTCCCTGTTTGAATAAACAGGACAAACTCAGAGACTCGCCTTTAATATAGGGTTGAATAATATAACCCGCCCTTTGCTGAATCTGGCGAGTTACCCGCCCAAACTCATAATTATCGGAAACAAGATAATTATTTAAACAGCCCACCCCATCTTTAGGCTTGATAACCCATTGTCTCCTCAGGTCGCCTGAAAATTGATTCAGTTGCACCGTGTCTATGACATTAATGCCACACTGATCTAATATCTGTGCAGTGATCAATTTATCGCTGCAAATTGCCACCGCTGCAGATGATGAATTGAGTAATCGTTTCCCCTTGCTCTCAACCAAATCGGTGATTCTTTGTAAAACAGCCTCCATTTCAGGCGCAATAGGCCAGATAAAATCAGTCTGCTCAATTAACTGTGGCAATATCTCATGTACGGATTGATGTTTTTCTACCACCACAGCCTTCATATTTAATGGCAATGTTAACTGCTTAAACCGCCAGTCAAGTAAAATCGTTATCTGAAATGCTGCAGCAAATGTTAGATCATCAATTAGTGCCTCGAGCATTAGCAAACCTTCTCTTGCCAATGAATCAGGCAAGCCTTGTTGAGATAAGCCACCCCCTGTTATAAACTCGAAAATCAGCAGCTTAGTCACTAATTCTTCCTTATCATTATCAAACAAGTCTTTATAATCCTATAACTCACCATACAAGTGTTACACCCTTTATCCATGCATATAATCCCGGTTATTGATCTCAAAGATGGCATTGTGGTTTCTGCCCAACAAGGTCAAAGAGAAACTTACCAGCCTATCCGTTCGAAACTATGTCATTCCAGCTTAATTGAAGATGTTATCCATGGATTTCTCTCCATCTATCCGTTTAAAATAGTGTACATTGCTGACTTAAACGCTATAACCCATACAGGCAATAATCAAGCATTAATAAACCAGATCACTACGCAATACCAGCAGCTTGAGTTCTGGGTTGATAACGGTACAAAAATACAGCAACTACCCAAAATTCCCAAGGCGAATTATAGACTAATCATAGGATCAGAATCTCAAAATATCCGCAACTTGAGTGATAGCGTCACGCATCTAAAAAACCACATTTTTTCACTGGATTTCTTTCCCAATCAAGGTTATACAGGCCCCATTGAATTATTAGAAAAACCGGAATTATGGCCACAAGATATCATCATTATGACCTTGGACAGAGTAGGGAAAAATGCGGGGCCAGATATTGAAAGACTGAGTGACTTTTGTCAAAAATATCCTGAAAAGAATATTATTGCAGCGGGTGGTATACGTAATAAGATGGATTTGATTAATCTAAAAAAAATGGGCGTTTATTATGCGCTGATTGCCAGCGCACTTCATTCGGGTATCATTGATGCTAATGTGCTTCGAGCCGGCGATAAGTGAGGCTTTAGCCTCACTTTACTTATGTGGAATTAAAGCATTACACGTTACTCAGAGGGTTCATCCATTTTATTATTAATAAACAATGGATGTAAAAATGCGCCCGCAATAAATCCACCTAAATGTGCCCACCACGCAACATCAGCCGTGACCGAATCAAACATCATTGCCGTGGTTGCATTTTGTATTTGGATAATGACCCAAAAACCTAAAAATGCGATCGCTGGCAATTCAAAAAAGAGGGGTAAAAATAAAAAAGGAAACCAAATAACCACCCGGGCATAAGGAGAAATAAAAAAATAAGCCCCTAAAATGCCAGCAATCGCCCCCGACGCACCCACAACAGGAATAGTCATACTCGGATCAAAATACCATTGCACAAAGGTTGCAAACAAACCGCATAACAAATAAAAAACCAGGAATCGACCATGCCCCATCCGGTCTTCAATATTATTAGCAAAGATCCATATAAACCACATATTGATAATAATATGTAGCCAACCCCCATGTAAAAACAAACTACTCAAAAAAGAAAAGTAACCATCGGGCGGCAACCCAAAAGAGGTTGCCCAATCAGGGTTTGAATATCGAATAGGCACCATGCCATATAAATAGATTAACTGACGTTGTAATTCATCAGGCATCATTTTCATGGCAATAAAAATGACGATACAAACCGCCATAATCCCCCAGCTAACATAAGGGGTTGTTTTACAAACAATATTATCTCTAATTGGAATCATTTTAAGCCATTTAGCGTGTAAGGTGTCAGGTATAACGTGGTAAAACCAGATAACAAGTTAATTAAAATATTATGCGAGTGATAGAATCATCACAAACCAAGACTTTTTGAATTTCATTACCACTTATGATGTACAAGATTTTTCCTATACATTAAAAAAATCATCCTGAATATACTACGCCATATCTAACGTGGATACCATTTAAACCACAAGATGCCGTTTACATATTACCCTATAGACTCAAAAAATCATTTAAAACAATTGTTTTAGTTCCCCTCCCCTCTTTTTTATGAAAATACTGCTAATCACTCCACCCATGACCCAGCTGAATACCCCTTATCCAGCGACCGCTTATTTAACAGGATTTCTCAGACAAGAAGGCTACCAGGTTTCTCAAAAAGATCTAGCGATAGAGTTGTTTTTATCTCTATTAAGCAAATCCGGCTTAGACAATATTTATCAAACAGTTGAAGACAACTATGCGGATTTTGATGATGAGCAATTGCCTGATGCGATTTATCATTTTTTAGCCCACTATTCGACTTACCAAAAATGCATAGAACCCACGGTTAAATTTCTACAAGGCAAAAATCCAGCACTGGCTTTACGCATTGCCTCCCGAAGTTTTCTTCCTGAAGGCCCACAATTTGAGAGTCTGTATCAAATGGAAGAAATGTCCAGGGATGTATTACAGCAAGCGTTTGGAGACTTAGGGGTTCAGGATAAAGCAAAATATCTAGCCACCTTATTTATTGATGATCTGTCTGCCGTTATCAAACAAGGGGTAGACCCTAATTTTGAAGTCTCTTGTTATGGGGAAAGACTCGCGGCATCTAACCCTTCATTTGACGATCTTTATCAACAATTACAACAACCCGCAATCTATACGGATGACATTATCTTTTCACTGGTTAATGATTATTTAATTCAAGAACAACCTGGTATTGTTGGGCTGACTGTCCCCTTCCCTGGCAACATGCTAGGCGCATTAAAAATAGCTCAATGCTGCAAACAAATTAATCCACAAATTAAAATTATTTTAGGCGGAGGCTTTATCAATACTGAATTACGGTCATTGAAAGATCCTCGCATTTTTGAATTTGTTGACTTTATCACGGTTGATGATGGTGAAAAACCACTAATCACTTTACTTGAACACCTTAATCATCAGCGCCCTATTGAGGATTTATTTCGCAGCTATCACCTCAAAGAAAACAAGGTTATCTATACGAATAATCCCACATTGCACGACATTCCACATAAAAACACCGGCACCCCCAGTTATGACGGCTTACCGTTAGATCGCTACTTATCACTCTGTGAAATGCTCAACCCCATGCACCGTATATGGAGTGATGGTCGCTGGAACAAACTCACCATTGCCCATGGTTGTTATTGGTCACAATGCAGTTTTTGCGATATTAGTCTTAACTATATCGGACAATATGACGATGCAGGCGCTGAAATTATTGTTAACCGGATTGAAACATTAATCGCAGAAACGGGAGAAACAGGCTTTCATTTTGTTGATGAAGCCGCGCCACCCAAAGTATTATTTGCTATGGCAGAAAAACTGATTGAACGTAACATAATTATCAGCTGGTGGGGAAATATCCGTTTTGAAAAAACCTTCAGCGCAGAAAAATGCCAGTTATTGGCTGATTCAGGCTGTATCGCCATTAGCGGCGGACTCGAAGTTGCTTCAGATCGCTTACTTAAACTGATGAAAAAAGGCGTTACCGTTGAACAAGTCGCCCGTGTTACCAAAAGTTTCAGCGATGCGGGAATACTGGTACATGCTTATTTAATGTATGGCTTCCCCAGCCAAACTGAACAAGAAACCGTTGATTCATTAGAACGTGTTCGCCAGCTTATGCTCAACGGCTGTATCAATTCAGCGTATTGGCATCGTTTTGCCGCAACCATTCATAGCCCTATAGGGTTGCATCCCGAACAATACCAGATAAAACTCATCCCCAATGGCGACATTCTATTCGCTGAAAACGATATTGATTACCACGACCCGGTCAATACAAATCATGACATGTTAGGTGAAGGATTAAAAAAAGCCCTCTATAATTACATGCACGGCATGGGATTTGATTACCCGATGAATTTTTGGTTTGAAAACGCAGTGACCGAACCCGTTATCTCAGCTACTTTTATTGAACACGCACTATACTCTCAATGACTAAACTCGCCTTTATTTTTGACCAGATTCATATAGAAGTTGCTCGCAATGCCTCTGATGACTTTAACTTATTTCATGACAAACACAAATGGTTACAGATTAATCACAACCCGTTTAAAGGTCCTATTGTTCTGGGTTATCAGCTCAACACTTTAATCGAATATCAAATGCGCTTATATAGAAACGCGCAGCATGAAAATCATATTATTTCTGAGAATAATTTACGCTATAGCAACTATCAAATTACCTTTGTCAACGCGCTAAAACCCGCAACACCCTTTCAGCTGGAAATAAAAAAAACCCTAATCAAAACCATCCCTAACTTAACATTAGGCAACCGTATTTCTATAAAAGCGGATGGAAAAACCATATTGCTAGGCTTCAAAAAAGAAACCCAAAGCCCGCTATTCCTAGAGGATGTAAAGTTCAATAAACTACCCAACCTCAATGTGATTCCCGACAAAAGCACCATTCCTGGTACAGATTATTTCCTAAAACGAAAATTTTTAAATAATGGCAATGTTAAAAACTTTCTATCAGGTTCTTTAGCTGAACAGGCCGACTATTTTGATGAATTAGCGCATATTGCGCATTATCCTGAGATTTTCCCCTGTAGTTTGGCATCCGGCGCTTTATTAGAAAAAGCACAACTGGAAAATCATGATTTCAAACGCAATCCCATGGTCTATACATCCCATGAAATATCTGTAGATCGAGAGCATTTAAAGCGATTAAAAAACGATGACAAGCTCTATATATTAGTCAAACAACACCCGGAATCCAGCAACAATACCTTAAATCAAACCAATATTATGTTACGAAGCTATGATTGCTTTGGCTTGCTACATAATCATGAGGTGCTATTCAGAGTAAAAATGAACCTGGTACCACTGGAAGAAATTCTTAAAAGCCTTAGCGAAAAAAGACACCATTAAGACCTTAGCTTTGTTGATGCAGTAAAGTTGGGTTACCAAAAGACAAGTCAGACTTCGGATATTATTGTTCCTAAGTGTGATAGTTACGCTATCGCTTTGCCTACATGAATGTAGGTAAGGGGCGTGAGCAGGAGCGGAAGCTTTGCCCATCACATAACCAACCGAGTCCCTTGCTCAATGTAAGTATTAACGCGGGTAGCATGAGTGGCAATGATCACCCAGAAATCCCCATAGTTTGGATAACAGTTTAGTTTGCTCTGTATCAATTGTAATACTGTATTTTAGCTCTGCATTGCTTAGTGCTTGTATATTATCAAGTTGATTTTCCAGTACCGTTTGATCTGCTTCAGATACATTATCTTGTTGTTTGGCGCGTTCTTTAATACGCTTTAGCAGAGTCTCCTTATCCGTCCTGGGGTTTACAATAAAAAACGGAATCTGGAGCCGTTCAGCCTGCTGGGAAAACAGCTTGCGATGCTGTTGCTGTAGGAAAGTTGCATCCACAATCACAGAGTAACCCGCTTTAATAATTTCGACAGCAAGTTGCAACAAATGTTGATAGGTCATGTCGCTGCATGCCTGTCTATACAGGTCGCTATTAATACCCGAATGACTTTTTTGTTGCTGGGAAAGTTTATGCAAACGTTTTCTTTCTACATCAGAACGTATCCTTATCATCTGATAACGGTTGATGATTTGTTCAGATAGCCAGCTTTTGCCAGCGCAGGATACGCCGTGCATGATGATCATTATAGGTGTGAATGTTTGTGTGTAACTGTTCGCCAATTGTAAATAACTGTGAAATCTGCTGATATTCAGTTGATGTTCTGTTGCAGAAGTAGGTTGACTGGCACGAATCGCATTGACTTTAGACATCACGAGCGCGCGATAAACCAGATAAAAGCGTAGACATTTTAATCCCGCATAATCGCCGCTGTGTTGCAGATATTCATTCAGAAACTGAAAAGCCAGGTCATGTCGCTGTTTGCTCTGCAAGTCCATAACCAGAAAAGCAATTTCACTGATAATGTCTATCCAGTACAGAGCAGGGTTAAATTCAATGCCGTCAAACGGTACGGTTTGATCATTGATTAAAGCGATATTTCCGAGATGCAAATCGCCATGACATTCGCGGATAAACCCCGCCTGTTTACGATGTGTGAACAAAGAAAGAAGTACCGTATACTGCTGTTTGCTCCACCATGCCAGTTGTTTTAAACAGTCCGGTTTTTCTATGCTATCCAGTTGCTGAATCTGCTTAAAATTCTCCCTTACCGGCTGTAAGACAGCATTCGCACTGCCAAATTCGGTATCGGCTGCTGCGCTGTCAATCCTGTTGTGAAAAGCCGCAATGATGTTCGCCGTTTGCTTTATGTGTTCGCTAGTCAGCTGATTCTTAATCAATAATTGATCGAATGTTTTATCGTAGTCAAACTGCTGCATTTTAACGGCATATTCAATCACAGTACCGGAACCCTCAATTTTTGGCTGTTCAGTTGTTCCACTGATAGCGATTACATCAAGGTAAAGATCTTTAGCCAGTCGTGAATTTAAACGTAATTCTTCAAAACAAAAATGCCGACGTTTTTCCAGGCTGGAAAAATCGAGAAAACCAAGATTTAGAGTTTTTTTGATTTTATAGGCGTATTGACCAGTCAGCAGTACCCAGGAAATATGAGTTTCGATGATTTTGAAATAGTCGACCTTGTGAGGAAACAGCACTGGATTTTGTAATGACTTAATTAATACAGATGTTTTATTGGGCATCATTTCTTGAACTTTTTATTAATTTGTCAGGAGCTTTGGACAATATACATGTTAAAGCCATATTTCAACTTTAGTTTTCTGCGAAGCTGGGAAAAACGGAGTAATATGAAAATGCGTCAAACTTGATTCAGTTTTTCTGAACAGGAGGTATTTCATGACTAAGCGAATTAACCTGAAAGACGGTTTATTGTTAATGATTTTGATGTGCTGTCTGAACTTTACTGCACAGGCTGAGGAGGATGCCATGACAAGACAGAAAATGGTCAGGGTGATTGAAGACCTGGTCAGTGCGACTCGTACTCATCTGGATAAAGACAAACTGGATGAAAAAGTGCTACAAATAATGGCGAAAGTACCCCGACATGATTTTGTACCGGAAAATAACAAACACTCTGCCTATGAAAACAGACCTTTATCTATTGGTTATGGACAAACCATTTCACAACCGTATATTGTCGCGATCATGACGGATCTTCTGCAATTAACACCGGATAGTCGAGTGCTGGAACTGGGTACCGGTTCCGGCTATCAGGCGGCTATTCTGTCGGGTTTGGTGAAACAGGTTTTCAGCATCGAGATAGTCGAGGCTCTGGGGCTGGCTGCGAAAGAAAGGCTGGCGCGTTTAGGCTATAACAATGTGACAGTAAAGGTTGGCGATGGTTATTATGGTTGGGAAGAGGAAGCGCCGTTTGATGCCATCATCGTCACTGCAGCGGGCAGCCACATACCTCCACCGTTAAGCAAACAGCTGAAAGTCGGTGGACGTATGATTATTCCAGTCGGCACCCTGTTTATGACGCAACAGTTATTGCTGATCACCAAACAGGATAATAATAAACTGGTCACCCGCCAGATTTTACCGGTGAGCTTTGTTCCTGTGACGGGCGATCATTAATACAAAGATCTCCGATGGCTCGTCTGCCGATTATTTCCCTGGCTATGCTGTCAGCGACAGCACTGGCTGGTTTATGAGGTAGTTTAAGCCATCAGGGAATACTTGCGGAAGTTTTCACCCACAAGCGAAATTTTAATTCAGCATTTTTTCGCGGGTCATCGTTTCCAGAAATGCCAGGATTTCGCGTCCCCTTATTCTCTTATGCAAGATATTTCATTCTGCTGGCTATGTATTGTTAAGGTGCTACTATTATTGAACATTGCTAATGGCACGCCGATATTGAGCCGTAATTTATTCAAGACGCGTTATGCCTGGTCAATAGATTTTGGTGTGGTCTTTTTCGACCAGTACCCCTTATTTGGTCATAGTAAAACCTGGCGTGGTTTGTTTTCTGCCGTTTTTATGACAGGTATTTTGGCGGTGCTATTAGGTATGGCAATTCAGACGGGCGTGTTTTTTGGAATATGGGTTATGTTGGGAGATTTAAGTGCCAGCTTTATGAAACGTCGTTTAGGTTATATAGAAAGCAGTCGCTCAAGAATGCTTGATACCCTCCCGGAATCGGTGCTGCCGATACTGGTTTTGCATGAGCAACTGGGTTTGACACTGTTTACTGGAATACTCAGTATTATGCTGTTTGTTATACTGGAAATTCTGCTCTCACCATTATTGTATCGCCTGCATATACGCAAAAGACCTTATTAATGATGTACTGTCGGCTTATAAACACATTTTTATCTGTGCGCTTTATACCTTAAATCTGATACTCTGAAGATAACACACTTTACCCGGACATTAATCAGAGGTTCCTTAAATATGCCCTTATTTAATTTAGCTGATAAATTAAGCACTAAAGTTAAAAATAGAGAACAAGATGATATGTCTAAAAATCAATTGCGTATTTTAACTTATAATATCCATAAAGGTTTTAGTTTCGGTAACCGTCATTTTATTTTACATCAATTGCGTAACGCGTTGATTGAAACCGGCGCTGATATTTTGTTTCTGCAGGAAATGCAAGGCGAACATAAGGAACACGAACAAAAGCATAAAAACTGGCCTGAATGCTCACATTCAGAATTTCTAGCTCAGGATAGCTGGCCACATTTCGCTTACGGCAAAAATGCCGTTTATAATGTGGGTGATCATGGTAATGCCATTCTTAGTAAATACGCCTTGAAAAGCTGGGAAAATATTAATGTTTCTCCATTTGTATGGGCCAGTCGCAGTTTGTTGCATGGTGTTATTGCATTACCTGATTTACCGACTGATTTGCATATCATTTGCATCCATTTTGGGCTGGTCGGTATGGAACGTCGGCGTCAATTAGGCATCTTATGTCAACGAATTGAAGCACATATACCCCATGATGCACCGTTGATTATTGCGGGTGATTTTAATGACTGGACGGGACAGGCTGAAAAGCAATTTTCCCGGCATCTGGAACTGAAAGAAGCCTATCGAACGCTACATAATCGTTATGCAAAAACCTTTCCGGTCTGGCTTCCTGTGTTGCAAATGGATCGGATTTATTATCGAGGTCTGCAAGCACACTATTGTGAACCTTTAACCCATGCTCCGTGGAACCGCTTATCGGATCATGCACCCTTGTTAGCCACTTTTGAATTTTGAATAATGCAAAAACAGCATTTACAGGCTTTGCTAACAATACCGAATTTACTGACCTGTTTTCGTTTTTTCAGCGCGCCAGTTTTGTTGTATTTAGCCTGGTATGGACACGGAAATACCTTTCTATTGTTGCTAGCCATTACATTTTTGAGTGATGTGCTTGATGGGTTTGCCGCCAGAATGTTAGCTCAGGAAAGTGAGTTTGGCGCATTATTAGATAGTTGGGCAGATTTGCTGATTTATTTTACCATTGCAGCAGCAGCCTGGTGGCTGTGGCCTGATATTGTCTATCGAGAGCGGGTTTATTTCCTGATAACTATTATCAGTTTTTTGTCACCGGTTATAGTCGGCATCATCAAGTTTCATGTCTTTACCAGCTATCATACCTGGATGGTTAAATTTGCAGTGGCAATAATGGGCTTGTCATTTTTTCTGTTATTTCTTTTTGATATTGCCTGGCCATTCAGGGGTGCTGCATTTGTTTGTCTGTTAGCTGCAGTTGAAGAAATCGCTATTACGTATTATTTGCCCGAATCACGCTCAAACGTACGTTCACTTTGGCAGCTTACGAGACACTGCCGTTAAGTTTAGAGATTGTTCATTATAATCAAATCGGGTTGCAGCTCATCTGTGAACATCAGACGGGTTCCTGTTTTAACAGTTTTCAGCACACATCCGCGATTATATCGGACAGTTAAAAAATCGCGGGCAGTGTGCTTTACACTGCGAAAATCCTGCAAGAAATGAACGATTGCCTATGGATTACACGCGTACCTGAAACCATTGGTTTAACCAAGGAAATCATCGCAGCCATCATCCCGGAGTTCTGAATGATCTTGAACACATGAAAAACCGCAACTAAAAGTCCTCTTACGTTTAAACTTCTTGACCTAGAGCTAACTCCAGAGAATATGATTTGTTTGCAAAATAGTCAATAAGTCCATAGTCACACGAAGGAGTTGAAATGAAAACAGTTAGAATCATTGTGATAAACCTGATCCTATTATTAGTAGCACCAATAGTACAAGCAAAAGAAACTATTTATACAATACAGGTTGACGGGCTTGGCTGTCCGTTTTGTGCCTATGGCATAGAAAAGCAGTTGAGTGCTATAGAGGGTGTTGACAGCGTTGTTGTTGATATTAGTAAGGGGTTGGTTAACGTCACCATGCAGAAAGACACTCGCCTTGATAAAGAACAGGCTCGACAAGCCGTCACCGATGCAGGATTTACCTTGCGGGCGTTTAAGCAGAGCAAAATAGATAACTCAGATGAAACTGTCCAGTAACCATAACCATTTGAACGGCTTATTGTTACTGATATTATGTATTGGCATTAACAAATTGATTTGGGCTGCTCCAATCACTTTTAATACTGCATTACCTGTGGCAAAAAAAGAATTTATCTTCCGCCAGCAGTTTGTAATAAATCAATCCGGACATGATCCAGGTGAATCTGACCGGGATCGAACTGCATGGTCAGCTGTATCTGTCCTGGGTTATGGCGTATCAAGAAAACTTGCCCTGTTTGGTGTACTGCCCTACGTTAACAAAAGTCTTGATATCACTGTTTCCGGGCAAAGTTTTAATAGGCAAAACGATGGGCTTGGAGACGTTAGCCTGTTTGGTCGTTATACTGCCTACCAGAAAGATTGGTTGGGACGTACTTTGCGCATCGCACCGTTTGCCGGGTTCAAAGCTCCTGCAGGAAAAAATGGTTCCCGTGACGATGCAGGCAGATTACCGCCCAGCGTACAGTCTGGCTCCGGTTCCTGGGATGCCTTTGGTGGCATCGTGACTACCTACCAAACACTGGATTACCAGGTTGATAGCCAGATTAGCTACCGGGGAAATGGTGAAGCAAAGGGGTTTTCTGCAGGTAACCAAACTCGTTTTGATACCTCCCTGCAATATCGTTTGTGGCCAAAAACCTTAACTAGCGAAATTCCAGGGTTTCTTTATGGTGTATTGGAAAGTAATTTATTATTTCGACAGAAAAACCGGATCAATAGCCAGTCTGATCATAACTCAGGAGGAACTCTATGGTTTTTAACCCCGGGTTTACAATACGTCACCCAGCGTTGGGTGGTTGAAGCCGCCGTGCAAATACCGGTAGTTCAACAACTGAATGGCATGGCTTTGGAAAATGCCTCTATTGTTCGGGCAGGGTTTCGTTTTAACTTTTAAAGTAGAACGCACATCCTACATTAATTTCCTTAGGAGCGAGGATTTAACATTAAATCAGAGGCTTGTGCATGATAAACAAAATGCTAATCAAATATAGTTTGGCTTTAATAGCCATAATCCTTGCTTTACTTGTGATAGTTTGGGTTGTCTGGATACCTTCGGCAATAGAAGCGGATTATCACTTTGTTAAAGCCTGGGGAGAAAAGGGATCAGCGCCGGGACAGTTCAATGATCCCACTGGAATCGCTGTCAGTAAAACTGAGGTATTTGTCAGCGATGCACGTAATGCACGCATTCAGGTTTTTAATTATGAAGGTCACTTCAAACGTCAGTTTGGCACAAAAGGAACAGAACCAGGGCAACTGGGTCGTCCTATGAATCTGTCTATCCATAATGGTGAACTCTACGTTGCCGATTATTGGAACGATAGAATTCAGGTCTTTAGTTTGGATGGTGTTCTCCATCGCAGTATCGGTAAACATGGAAACGCCCCCGGTGAATTTAATGCGCCGGGCGGTGTGGCTATCGCAGCAGATGGTGATTTGTTTGTCGCTGATTTTTATAATCAACGTATTCAGCACCTCAGTGCAGAGGGTGGTTTTATCGAACAGTGGGGAAATACTGAAGAAACTGGAATCTGGGCAGGAGAATTTAATTATCCCACCGATGTTGCACTTGACTCAGATGGCAATCTTTATATTGCCGATGGCTATAACGACCGTATTCAGGTTTTTTCCAAGGCTGGCAAGTTTTTACATAAATGGGGTGGTCCTTTTGGGTTGAATATTTTCGGACCATTTAATAGTTGGTTCGCCACCACCACATCTATTGCCATCGATAAGTCAGACCAGCTGTTTGTTGCAGATTTTTATAATCACCGTATTCAGAAATTCAACAAAGCCGGAGAATTTTTAACTCGATTTGGAACCAAAGGGAGTGAGCCTGGCCAATTTCAACATGCGATTGCCGTTGCGGTTGCTGATGATGGCACGGTGTTTGTTGCTGATTTTGGCAATAATAGAATCCAGAAATGGCAACCAGGCACATCATGAAAAGTTATCGAATAGGCACCGTCGCCAAACAATTAAAGATCAGTATTGATACGTTGCGTTATTATGAAAAAATCAATTTATTAGCATCCATCAACCGCAATAGCGGAGGCATTCGTTTATATAGTGAATCAGATATTGCCAGAATACAATTTATTCAACGCGCAAAATTGATGAACTTTACGCTGGATGAAATAAAAGCATTACTCAAAATGCGTGATAACCCAAAGCAAATGCGTGAAGATGTCCGCGAATTGACACAACAAAAACTAGATGTCATTGAAAAACAAATATCAGAGTTAGATATATTACGTCAAGAATTACAAGGGCTGATTGGTTCATGTGCTTGTAGCCAGCTGGGTTGTCCCATTATTGAGAAAATCGAAAGTACAGATAAAGGAGTACAAAAACATATTTTTGTACTCTAACCGTCAAATTCCTTTGGGCTTTAACAGTCTCAGTCCATTAGCCACTACCAACAAAGAAGCTCCCATATCCGCAGCAATGGCTTGCCATAAAGTTGCCATTCCGGCAAACGCTAAAATTGCAAAAGCAGCTTTCAGTGACAGTGCAAAAACAATATTTTGCCGGATAATACTTAATGTCCTTTTTGAATGATTGATTAGCCAGGGTAATTTGGAAAGATCGTCACCCATTAAGGCAATATCTGCTGTCTCTATGGCAGCATCCGATCCCATCACGCCCATAGCAATCCCTAAATTAGCTCTACCCAGTGCAGGTGCATCATTGATGCCATCACCTATCATTGCCACATTGCCATAGTGTTCGACCATTTGTCCCACAATCTCAACCTTATCGGCTGGAAGTAATTCGGCATGAACTTCATTTATGCCACAAGCTTTGGCAATATTTTCAGCGGTTACCTGGTTGTCACCTGTTAGCATGGCTAAATGTTGAATACCGCTCTGTTTCAGAGCTTGCAAAACCGAGTTGATTTGCGGTCTTGGCTGATCTGCAACAGCGATAAGACCACAGACATGCTGCTCATTACCAATGGCAATCACTGTTTTTCCGGTCTGTTCCAAAACCAGAGCTTGTTGACTGATTTTTGGGGTTTCCTGTCCACGTTCCAATAAATAACGTCTGGAACCCAGCCAAAAATCAGCACCGTTAAATAAGCCTGTTACCCCTTTTCCAGGCAAAACAGCAACATTTTCAGCACTGGCAATCTGAACACCTTGGCTTTCGGTATAGTTTAAAATAGCTTTGGCAAGCGGATGGTTACTGCGTGATTCTAATGCGGCAGCTCGACTGAGCAGCTCTTCTTCACTATGATTGTTAAAGGGATAAAGCCCCGTAACTACAGGGTTGCCACAGGTCAACGTCCCCGTTTTGTCAAAAGCAATGGCATTAAGGTGTGCAGGTGCTTCTATATAAATTCCGCCTTTTATCAGGATACCTTGTCTGGCTGCACAGGCTAATGCAGCAACAATACTGACAGGCGTAGAAATGACCAGTGCACAAGGACAAGCAATCACTAATAAGACTAATGCTTTATACAACCATAACTGCCAAATACCTGCAAAAAATAACGGTGGAATAATAAATACGGCTAAAGCCAACAGCATCACGATAGGCGTATAAATACGGGCAAAATTTTCCACCCACTGTTCAGTTTCGGCACGTTTGCTATGTGCATCTTCAACCATGCGAACTATATGTGCCAACGTGGTATCAGAAGCGAATTTACTCGCTTTAATTTCCAGTACTGCTTCGCCATTAATACTCCCCGCGTAAACATCATCCCCTGTTTGTTTAGTCACAGGGATACTTTCACCGGTAATCGGTGCCTGGTTGACTGAACTGATACCTGTTACTACCTCACCATCCAGTGGAATTTTATCGCCTGGTTTGACAATAAACACGGTACCTATTGTGACTTCAGCAGCGGGAATATCAAACGCTTGTCCGTTCTCTTGTTTGACGGTTACTTTGGAAGGTGCTAGATCTAATAAGGCTTCTACTGCATGTCTTGCACGACCTATACTCCAGCTTTCAATGGCTAAAGATAAAGAAAATAAAAAACTAACGGCTGCGGCTTCAAACCACTCATTAATAAACATGGCACCAATAATGGCAACCAGCATCAATAAGTTCATATCAGCACGTAGCCGTTTTAAAGCATAAAAAGCTTTTACAATAACATGGCGAACGCCAAAAATTATAGCCAGACTATAAGCTGCTTTTTCAGCCAGCGGCATAGTTTGTGAGCTATGAGCGTTTAATAGATTTTTAAGATAATGCCCCAAGTCTTGCCATGAATAAGTCCATGTTTCGGGCGCTAGAAAAAATTGTTGAATATCAGTAAAACCACCGGCGATGGCTACATGTATCAATACCCCCGTAACAATACACAAACCACTGACTGTTGCATAAAGGGTCTGTGATCGTTGCCGTTGGTTAACATCTGTTTGTGTTTCTCCCGGTTTCCAGCGTGTGGCTTTCATTCCGGTTGCAGCAACGGCTTTGATTATGGTTTTTTCAGTCACCTGTATGGCTTCTGCAATAATCGTCATACGACCATTGATAACATCAAAAGCCAGTTTATCACCACCACCAACTAAAGGACCGATTTCTGATTTTAAAATGCTGACTTCTTCAACACAGTCGAGACCTTCTATTTTAAAGGTTATGCCAGCTGTGGACATTGATGAAAGAGCTTGAGTCTCTGTTGGCTCGTTATGGCAGCAACAATTTGTTTCAGGTGTTTTCATAGTTTTTCGTCATTTGATGATGCGCTTCCGTACCTCAGCGCATCCTACTGGGTTAAATTGCTATTTCGCCAGTGTCACCTGTACTAATACGAACCGCTTCCAGCACAGGTAGCACATAGATTTTTCCATCTCCTCTAAGCCCTGTATGCGCACTGTCCTGTAGCGCTGTAATAACCTGTTCAACCAGCTCATCACAACAGGCTATTTCCAGTTTTAAGCGAGAAACCAAGCCATAATTGTCTTTATCAAAGATTGATGTCTGACTCGCTTTACGACTACGACCACAGCCACGCATTTCTAATACGCTGATTCCCGTTAATTTTTCAATCCCATGCAACGCCAGCATAATATTATCTAATTTATGGGGTTTTATATAGGCAATAACTTGTTTCATATTAATCTCTTTCCTTCACTAAAATATCGCCTTCTGGATTCATAGCTAATTCCCAATCTACACCATTATCATTAATATCAATCTCATATTCAATCCGACCATCAGGGTGTTCAATTTTTTCAGCATCCTGAATACTTAGGTTTTTAAAGGTCTGATTCAGTGTTTTAAGGATGGCTTTAGGTAACTCCGAGACCTCAACTTCTTCTTCATGTCCAAAGTGTTTACCATGCGACTCAAATAAGGTTTCATGCTGTTTGCCATTGGTTTTATATTTCACTTCATAGAGTACTATTCCAAAATGTAATGCTTTATCAACTTTGATATTTTTTGCATCAGGATGTTCTGCTTTCATGGTTTTAATAACGGCTTCTGGAACGTCAGATAATTTAATTTTCCCCGCTTGAGCTGAAAAAGAGGCGAATGCCAAGGTTGCTAGAAATGATGATAAGATTATTTTTTTAGACATAATAATTTCCTGTTCAATTAAGTTTTTCACGAATTAGGTGTACAAAAAATGAATTTTGTACACCCAAAAATGTTATTTAGGTTCTATTGCAAACCATTTGTAGAGTGCAGGAATAATAAGTAGCGTTAAAAAAGTTGAGGTAACCAAGCCACCAATAACAACCGTTGCCAACGGTCGTTGCACTTCAGACCCCGTACCACTGGCCAGTAATAAGGGGATTAAACCCAATGCTGTGGTCACTGCGGTCATCAATACGGGGCGCACCCGAAGGCAGGCGCCTTGAATAGAAGCCTTATCAAGAGCAACCCCTTCACGGACTAACTGGTTTAAATAGGTCACCAATACCATGCCATTTTCTAAAGCAATACCAAATAACGCGATAAAGCCGACTGAAGCGGGGACAGATAAATTCTGACCACTCAACCATAAAGCAATAACGCCTCCCACTAAAGCCAATGGAATATTCAGTAAAATCAATGCCGCATTTTTCAGTGAATTAAAACTACTGTAAAGCAATAAGGCAACAATAATCAAGGTTACAGGTACAACCACGGCAAGGCGGGCGTTAGCCTCTTGCTGTAGGCGGAACTGCCCACCCCAAGTCGTTAAATACCCCGGTGGCAGTGATACCTTGTTGTCAATTGCCTGCTGAGCTTCTGCAACAAATGAACCAATATCACGTCCTACTACATTGGCTTGAATGGTAATAAAACGCTGGTTATTCTCTCGGGTGATTTGTCTTGGCCCGACAATTTCACGGATATTGGCAATCTGTGCCAAAGGTACCTGTAAGCCATTGGGACCGCTGATAAGAATATTGGCGATAGCTGCCGGGGTATTTCGATACTTTTTGTCATAGCGTATATAAATATCAAATCGGCGGATACCTTCAAAAATTTGCCCAGCCGTTGTTCCTCCTACAGCACTACGAATAACATTCTGTACATCGTCAATATTCAAACCATAACGCGCAATCGCCTGACGATCTGGAGTAATCACTAATTGAGGCGTACCACTCACCTGATCGACCTTGACATCTGCCGCTCCAGGGACTTGTTTCATCACCGCTGCAATTTTATCGGCATTTTTTTTCAACAAATCCAAATCATCGCCAAATAATTTGACTGCCAGTTCCGCTTTCACGCCTTCCAGCAATTCTTCTACGGTCATTTCAATCGGTTGGGTCAGGTTAGCGGCCATACCCGGCAGATTGGCTATTTTCTTGCGAATTTCCTGTTCAATAAATTCCTGATTGCCGGGTTCGCGCCATTCGTCCTTAGGTTTGAGAATGACATACATTTCTGCTGAATTCACAGGGTCAGCATGCGCCCCCACTTCACCCCGACCAATTCGGCTGGTTACTTCAATAACTTCAGGAATGGTCAACAAACGTCTTTCGACAATCTCCGTATTTTTCCTGGTTTCTGTAATTGCCACTGAAGGAGCCATCGTTAATTGCACAACAATCGTACCTTCCTGTAAGGTTGGCGTAAATTCAGAGCCTAAAAATGGAAAAACAATACTCCCCAGTAATAATAGACCCGCTGCAACACTAATAGCTATTTTTCGATGATTGACAAAATAACTCACCAAAGGGCGATAAGGTGTAAGCAACGCATTTAAAATGCGTTCATCCATATTAGGTTTGCCGTCTGCCCGTGGTTGTTGACGGCGCATCAATATATCTGACATAACCGGTGCTAAAAACAGTGCGTAAACCAGCGAGCCAAGCATCGCTAGAGCAACAGTAAATGCCAGTGGTTTAAAGGTTTTTCCAGCAACCCCTTCCAGGGTAAAAAGCGGCAGAAATACAATGATAATAATTGAAATTGCAAACAGAATGGGTTTTGCAACTTCTCTACATGCTCGGCCAACCACATGAATTCTGGGTTCATCTGGATCGGACTCACGTAACATTCTGTCTACATTTTCAACCATCACAATGGTGCCGTCTACCATCATACCAATAGCAATTGCCAAGCCACCTAATGACATTAAATTGGCAGACAAATCAAATTGTCCCATGGCAATAAAGGCGAACATAACAGAAAAAGGAATGGCCAATGCCACCACAATGCTGGGACGAAACCCACCCATAAACAAAAACAATACCAGCGACACTAGAACAATACCTTGTATCAAGGCATTGCTGACAGTCTTCACAGCACCTTCAACAATATCTTTTTGCTGATAATAAGGCACAATAGTGACCCCTTCAGGCAAGGCTTTATTGATTTTGTTAATTTTTTCTTCGACCCGTTCAATCACCGTTGAGGCATTGGTTCCATAAAGTTTGATCGCCATACCAGCAACGACTTCTCCTTCGCCATTGTGGGTTTGCAATCCTCTGCGGATAGCACCGCCGATTCTGACCGTTGCCACATCTTGTAAATAAACGGGACGACCATCCACCGTTTTGATAACAATCTGATTAATGTCAGGTATACCTTGTAACAATCCAACTGAACGAATAATAAATTGTTCGTTGTTAGATTCCAGATATTGAGCACCAATATTGAGATTATTGCTGTTAATACGGCGGGTAATCTCAGCCAGCGACACCCCATAGCGAAGCAATGCATCAGGATGTACCACCACCTGAAATTGTTTAACAAAACCACCAATACCTAAAACTTCTGTTACCCCTTTGACTGTTTGCAGATTGAATTTAACAATCCAGTCTTGCATGGTACGCAGATCTTCCAGTGTATATTTATGCGTGTCATCTTTAAGGTAATAAAATAACACCAGTCCCATCCCCGTTGAGATTGGTCCCATTTGTGGATCGCCATAACCGGGCGGTATTTGTCCTCGGGCTTCCTGTAAACGCTCATTCACCAGTTGCCGGACAAAGTAAATATCCATATCATCTTTAAAATAGACACTGACAACTGACAGACCAAAATTGGATATTGAGCGAATTTTTTCAATGCCTGGCAAGCCATTCATAGAAACTTCGACTGGATAAGTCACATATTTTTCAATTTCTTCGGGTGCCAATCCTGCTGTCAGGGTAAAAATCTGCACCAGATTGGGAGATACGTCAGGAAAAGCATCCACGGGTAATTTCTGATAACTGCGATAACCGGCTGCAATCACCAAAACCGCCAGTACCAGCATTAATAACCGGCTGCGTAAAGAGAGATTAATTATTTGATTCATAATTGTCCTTTAATGGTGATGACCTTCGCCAAATTCACCTTTTTGTAACTGTGCTTTCAAAGTAAAGGCATTCTGACTGACATACATTTGTCCTGCTTTTAATCCAGAAAGGATTTCCACTTGCTGATAATCCCGGTCACCCAAGGTAACGGGCTGTGGTTCAAAATCGCCATCCTCGTGTTGAATAAAGACTACGGTTTCACCCTTAAGCGTTTGTAGTGCTGTGAGAGGAATAACCACACCTGCCTGGATTTCGGCAATCGTGACCTTGGCATTGACAAATAGTCCAGGACGCCAATGTCTATCAGGATTATCTATCACAACGCGTGCAGTCGCGCTGCGAATTTTCTCATCCAGTGTTGGGCTGACCCAGTTAATAATGCCTTCAGTCGCCAATGTTTGACCATCCAATCCAAAACGGCTGAAAATACTAACAGCTTGATCTAAATGAATAAAAGGTAAACTCTGTTGATAAACAGTCAAATTCACCCAAACCTGCGATAAATCAGCCACGGTAAAGCTACGGCTATTGACATTTAGAACTTCGCCACTGACAGCATGTTTACCAATAATAATGCCATCGACTGGGGCGCGTAACTGGTATAGAGTCAAATCCTTGTCCGCATTTTTTAAAACTTTTTGGACGGCCTGTTTTGTCAACCCTAAAGCCAGTAATTGTTGCTGGGCGACTTTACGTTTGACAGACATCTCAACTTGCGCTTGTCTGGCTGCCAGGTAATCACTTTTTGCTGTAATTTTTTCACGATACAGTTTTTGTTCGCGTTGCAGCGTGGTATTGGCCAGTCTGAGTAAACTGTCAGCCGCAACAAATTGTGCTTTGGCATTAGCCAGTTCCCGACTGGATAATGTGGCTAATAAATCACCGGTTTTAACACGTTCCCCGAGAAATTTATAAACCCTGAGAACTACGCCAGAAACCCGGGGAACGACGTGATACAAACGGCTAGGTTCAACAATCACTTCCCCGGCCAAATCCTGTGTTTTTTTAATAGTCCCCGACTTTGCTCGAGTGATTTCAATAGAGAATTCTTTTAATTCATTCGCAGATAATTTTAATTCGGAATCTTCATGGTCTGCCTGATCCGCATGATCCGCATGATTTTCATGCTCATGTTCATGATCGGCTGCCAGAGTCAATTTTGACAAACTCAAACACAGTAGCAGTGCTAATAGTGCAGTCGTATGCCTCATGTTGTTTTGACCAAAGACAGTGGGTATTGATAGTTTCATAGGTTTTATTTACTCGCGGATTCTTGTGGGACTTGTAATGGACTTCCAATCAAGCGTTCAGTACGGTTTACACTCTGATGGTAATCTGACAACGCCTGTAAATATTGTGCTTTCACACGGAACAATGTACGTTGCGCATCCAGTACATCAAGAAAGCCAAATTTACCCAGGCGATAACCTCGGCTGGCAGCTTTAAATGCACTTTCAGCACCCGGTATCACTTCTTGACGTAAGGTTGTTACTGTGACATAGGCAGTATCTAATTGTTGATAAACAGTATTGAGTGCAGTCGCTATTCGGACTTTAACATTACGCCGCACATCCATCGCTTTGCTCAATCGCTGTTCCGCCTCCTGAATTTTCCCTTGGTTGCGGTCAAATAGCTGTAGGGGAACAGAAAATCCAACGATTATTGCGGTATCACCGGGTATCATTTTTTGAACGAGACCCAATGACAGGTTGACATTAGGAATGGCTTTGGATTTTTCTCTGGCAATGACGGCCTGTCGTCGGGTAATTTCCGTGACCCAGCGTGCCAAATCCGGGTTACGCTGGACTCGTTGAAATAAAGATTCCAGTGTGGGTGGCTCATCAATACTGTCCAGATCTCCAACTACGCTAGTGAACTGAGATTTCTCGCTTCCCCAAGTTGCGGCTAATTGTTGTCTGGCAGTGATTAATTTTCTTTGTGCACGCATCAATTCAACCCGCGACGAAGCCTCTGCCACCCGGGCTTTGGTTTCTTCCAGTGGTGAGACGTTACCTGCTTTTACCTGAGCAATTGCGGTGTCCAGAACTTGAGTAGACAACTTCAATAATTGTTGTTGCAAGGTCAGACGTTTTTGTGCCGTCAACACCCCGATAAATGTCTGGGTTGTCTGAGTCAAAATATCAATCCGCTTGCTTTCATAATCCCAGTCAGCCAGCTCCTGATTCAGCGTTGCGGCCTTGGTTCGGGCGGCCCGTTTACCGCCCAGCTCAATTAATTGACTCAATTGCAGCCTGACGGTGTCGCCATCAAAATCTTTAAAGGCATTATTACCAAAGTTTAATGCTTTGGCGTTGAATACTGGGTTAGGCATCAGGCTCGCCTGTAATGTTGCGGCTTCACGCGCCCGGATTTCCCCGGAAAAGGCAGCAAGTTCAGGGTTACCCGTTAATGCCAGCGCCAGTGCTTGTGCTAACACCAGTTGAGTTGTTGGCTCTTTAATAGGTGTTAAAGCAACGGGGCGCTGTGCAGTTATATCGGGCGATTGTAAGCTAAGCTGATGCTTAGGGGCATTAATGCCTGTTTCTGCATACGCTTGAGAAAAGGATAAACAAAATCCTAGCGCCGTGAGCGAGACTACCCCGCGCGCGTAAGAACTATTTTTTACTTGTGGGTTCATTAAACCTCCTGAACTGAAAACAATATCTCAAGTCATACTTGAGAAATGAAATAGGGGAGGCGTTTGATAAATATTATTATGCAGGATATGCTAAGGCACATCCTGCATAATAATTATACGGAACTATTCCTTTACCAAACGCCAAAACGTTCAGGCAATAGGAGGACGTATTTTGGGTGCTATTCTTCTGGAATACCAGAATTCAGATTGAAGGGAAGACTTGGCTGTATTTTGTGCAGGAAAGCTTTTTGCTACTAAGGGGGGCGCAGCCAGTGTTTGCCCCATATGTCCGCCATGGTCATAACTACAAACCCCGCAATGCGGAGTATGGTCTTGAGTAGCTGTTTGAATATCAGAAACAGAGTGTGACTGTTGCATAGAAAAAACAGGATGCGGTTGATTAGCATCCGTAAGTGACCAGTCATGAATATCCGTCACCATCCAGGTGGACATCCAAAAAGTCAAAAATGCTAAAAAATAAATACTCGCTCGTTTCATGATGCCAATGATAACAAGAATCAATAAAAGTTCAACTAAATTGTCAAATGAGACAAAAAAACCAAAACTGATTTTTACAAACAGCATACAAAATTTTTATTGACAATAATTCTCAATCAACCTACTATAAAGAAATACATTTTTTAATGACTTTAGTAATGAAAAAACAAGGCCTTCCAATTTTACTTATACTGATGATGCTGATAACGCCCATTGCATCGGCGTTTGATCATTGTGCTGGTATAGATATGTCTGGTCAGTTATCTGAAAGTCAAAATATTTCTGTTACCCAATCAGTTGATGGTGCACAATCTTTAGGTCACAATACGCTTAAAGTATTACAAAACCATCAGACAGATAGGGATTGCCACAGTAGCTGTACTGTGCATATTTGTGGTGGTGATGGCATCATGTCTTCAATACCCACAATTAATACAGTCACCGCCCCCTCGTATTCAATTTATGAATACGTCTCACCTTACGACACCCCTTTATCCTCTGATTTAAAACCGCCCAAACAAATCTTCTAAGGGGCTTTGTATTTCACTTGGGACGTGCTTCGTATCATCCTATATGTTAATACATTACTCTAAGGAACGTACGTGAAATAAGTTCACCCAACTGGCGTAGGTTTTTTTGTTTATCCTCAAGGCGTATCAACAGGCGCATAGCAAGCTACGCACCTGTTACCACAACGCAGAAGACGGACAAAAACAAGTGAGTTGTCGACATTATTTCATGCACATTCCTAAATATACATACTGGTTACGCCAGTTTTATTTCCCTTGTGTACGAGGATCTTATGATTTCACTCAACAAAACCAGCACTTTTTTTATATTGCTGATTTTATCCAGTAGTATTAATGCCGAGCAGAATACGGCATTAACGTTGCAGTCAGCGATTGATATTGCTGTGCAAGACAACCCCGGTCTGGCTGCAATTCAGGCTCGATCTGAAGCGCTGGCTGCAATACCCTCCCAGGTCGGCACCCTGCCTGACCCTACGGTCAGTTTTAATTCGTTGAATCTGCCGGTCGATACCTTTGATACCCGTCAGGAAAATATGACCCAGTTACAGGGTGGTATTTCCCAGGCTATTCCTTTCCCCGGCAAACTGGCTCTACGCGAACAGGCAGCCGATTATGAAGCGCAAGCCGCCTCACATGATGTGACGGAAATTCGCTGGCTGTTATTACGCGATGTCAAAAAAATCTGGTGGGTGCTTTATTATCTGGATCGTGCCATTGAAATCATCCATGTCAACCAGGATTTATTACGTCAATTTGTTGAAATTGCCCAAACCAAATATGAAGTCGGCGAAGGTTTGCAGCAGGATGTGTTATTAGCTCAACTGGAATTATCCAAACTGTTTGATAGTGAATTGGTGCTTATTGGTGCCCGGGAAAATGCCGAGGCGCAATTAAATGCATTGCTTGATATACCGGCAGATAACAAAATTCGTATTCCAGCTAAAGTAACGGAACAACTGCCCGATTTATTAGCAGATTCCACATTATTTCAACAAGCCGAACAATACCGAGCTTTACTGTCAGCAAAACGTGAAAAAATCAACGCTGCAAAATCACGACTCGATCTGGCGAAAAAGGACTATTATCCAGACTTTGAAATTGGTGCTTACTATGGGGGACGAGATAACACCGTATCTGACCAGCAAAGAGCAGATTTTCTCACGATGAAACTGAGCATGACCGTACCCCTCTATTTTTCCACCAAGCAAAGCAAAGCTGTCGATCAGCGTAGCCGTGAATTGATACAACGAAAATATGACTTACAAGATGAGTGGGATAAGGTGCGCGCAGATATTTCAAACGCAACCAGTGATTTCCGGCAATCTAAAAACCAGTCTGTGTTATATAAAAGCGGCATTATCCCACAGGCAAGACAGACCGTGGCATCTATGCTGTCTGGCTATCAGGTGGACAAGGTCGATTTCTTGAACCTGGTGCGCAGCCAAATCACTTTATACAATTATGAAATCCAATACTGGAAAGTTTTAACCGAAGCTAACCAGGCATTGGCACAACTGACTGCCATGATCGGCAAGGAAGACATTTATGAATAAGAGCCTATTGATGCTTACTCCGTTGGCACTTGCTATAGGATTGGCTGGCGGTTATTGGTTAGCAAACTCTAAACAAACCGATGAACAACACACTACACGTTCTTCCGAAAGAAAAATATTATTTTATCGTAATCCAATGAACCCGTCTGTGACTTCACCGACTCCGGCAAAGGATGCAATGGGTATGGATTATGTAGCGGTTTATGCAGAACCGGACAAACCCAAAGAACGTAAAATTCTGTTTTATCGCAGCTCCATGAATCCATCGGTTACCTCACCCGTACCGGCTAAAGATTCAATGGGTATGGATTATGTGCCGGTTTATGCAGACAACAGTGACGATGATGAACCCAGCGGTACCGTTAAAATCGATGGCACAGTGGTGCAACAAATTTCCGTACGAACGGCTAAAGCAGTCAGAAGCACTATGTCCCATACCATCCGGGCAGTGGGTCGGGTTGACTATAACGAAGAGGTACTGGTTCGTTTACATCCAAAAATAGAAGGCTGGATTGATCGTTTGCATGTCGATAAAACCGGACAATGGGTAAAGAAAGATACCGATTTGTTAAGTATTTATTCGCCACAATTAGTGACCACTCAACAGGAATATCTGCTGGCATTAAACAATTTGAAAGCGCTGGAAAAAAGTCCGATTGAAGATATCCGGCGCGGCGCTAAAGAATTAGTGGCCAGTTCCCGTCAACGTCTGGAACTGCTGGATGTCCCGGCTCATCAAATCCGTGAACTGGAACGCACCCATAAAATCAAAAAAAATCTGCACATTCATACACCGGCAGCCGGCATTGTCATGAATATCGGCGCACGCGAAGGACAATATGTAACGCCTGAGACGGAAATTTACATGATTGCTGATTTGAGCACAGTCTGGGTCTATGCCGATATTTATGAATATGAATTACCCTGGGTCAGAGAGGGTGACACCGTGGATATGCAATTGATCGGTGTTCCCGGGAAAACTTTTAAAGGTCATGTGGCTTATATCTATCCTTATGCTGAAGCTAAAACGCGCACCATCAAAGTGCGGCTGGTTTTTCAAAATCCGGAATTACTGTTAAAACCCGATATGTTTGCCGAAGTGTCTATTTATGCCCGCAAACAATTGAATGCGATTGTTATTCCGCCCGAAGCCATTATCCGCTCCGGCACCCGCGCCCAGGTTTTTATCGTGCGCGGGCATGGCAAGTTTGAGCCGCGTATAGTCAAACTAGGTCTGTCTTCAAATGGCAAAATCGCCATACTGGAAGGCATTAAAGAAGGTGAAGAAGTCGTCACTTCGGCACAGTTCCTGATTGATTCAGAATCAAAACTGCGTGAAGCCACCGCTAAAATGCTGGATGCAGCAGGAGGCATGAAACAACAAAACACCAAACCCGCTGTTACCAAACCAGTTAATAACAAAGGAAAAATAACCGGTTCTTCCGGTAACCATACTGAGATGATGATGAAAATGCATGATCAACCTGAAGTATCGAATCATTACAAAAATCACTCCATGAAACAGTCTGCGGATATGCCGGCGCATTCTTCAATGGATCATATGACCCATCAAATGGAGGCGCATAATGATTAATTCCATTATCGTCGGTGTAATTAGAAATCGAGTTATCGTTCTGATTATTGCCATGCTTCTGGGAGCAGGCGGCTACTGGTCTTATAAAGACATGCCATTGGATGCCATTCCCGATTTATCCGATGTCCAGGTGATTGTTTTTACCGAATTTCCGGGGCAAGCACCACAAGTAATTGAAGATCAAGTCACCTATCCGTTAACCACGGCAATGCTGGCAGTTCCTAAATCTAAAGTGGTACGCGGTTATTCCTTTTTTGGATATTCTTTTGTTTATATTATTTTTGAGGATGATACCGATATGTACTGGGCTCGAACCCGGGTATTGGAATATCTCAATTATATTAGTGACCGCTTGCCGGAAGGCGTCAGTCCGGTTTTGGGACCGGATGCAACCGGCGTGGGCTGGGTTTATGAATATGCCCTGGTCGATAAAACCGGACAGCATGATTTAGCTGAATTACGTTCCTTGCAGGACTGGTATTTACGTTACCCTTTGCAAACCGTTCACGGGGTATCTGAAGTGGCTTCTGTCGGCGGCTTTGTAAAGCAGTACCAGGTTGAAGTAGATCCGAATGTATTGCAGGCATATAACATTCCCTTGTCTAAGGTAAAGCAGGCCATTAAACGCTCCAATAACGATGTGGGTGGACGTCTGGTAGAAATGGCAGAGACCGAATACATGGTCAGAGGTCTGGGTTACATCAAATCCATTGCTGATTTGAAAACGATTCCGGTTGGCGTAGATGCTAACGGCACACCAATACGCTTGCAGGATGTAGCTCATATTCATTTAGGACCGGAATTACGACGGGGTCTGGTTGAATTGAATGGTGAAGGCGAAGTCGCAGGTGGCATTATTATTATGCGTTTTGGCGAAAATGCTCAGGCTACCATTGATGGCGTCAAGGCAAAGCTGGAAGAACTCAAAAAAGGTTTGCCACCGGGCGTTGAAATTGTCCCTGTCTATGATCGTGGCGATCTGATCGGTCGGGCTGTTGAAACCTTGAATACCGCATTAATACAAGAATTGATTATTGTCAGTGTTCTGGTTGGTCTGTTCTTGTTGCATTTGCGTTCGTCACTGGTGATTGTAATCAGTTTACCACTGGGTATTTTAATTGCTTTTATTGTCATGCGTTATCAAGGCTTGAATGCCAATATCATGTCATTGGGCGGTATTGCGATTGCCATCGGAGATATGGTAGACGGTGCCATTGTAATGGTTGAAAATGCCCATAAACATTTAGCCGATATGCGGGAACAGAAAAACCGGGATTTAACGTCAGAGGAACGCTGGGAAGCCATCCGTGCGGCATCAAGCGAAGTCGGGCCGGCGTTATTTTTCTCGTTACTGATTATCACGGTTTCTTTTATTCCTATTTTTACCATGCAGGCGCAAGAGGGTCGGCTGTTCAGTCCGCTGGCCTTTACCAAATCCTATGCCATGGGGGCGGCAGCGATTTTAACGGTCACCGTTGTGCCGGTACTCATGGGTTATTTTATCCGTGGAAAAGTGATTCCAGAAAATAAAAACCCGATTAACCGTGCTTTACACGTTGTGCATACGCCGGTTTTAAACCTGGCCATGCGTTTTCGTGGGATTACCCTGATCATTGCCTTACTGTTACTGGGGTCGACTTATTACCCGTTATCAAAGATCGGCAGTGAATTTATGCCACCGCTGGATGAAGGCGATATCTTATATATGCCGACCTCATTTCCAGGCATATCCATATCTAAAGCCCGGGAATTATTGCAACAAACAGATAAAATTCTAAAAACATTTCCTGAGGTTCATCATGTTTTTGGCAAGATAGGTCGTGCAGAGACAGCAACCGATGCAAGTCCTTTATCAATGATGGAAACTACCGTTCGCCTGAAACCCCGGGAAAAATGGCCGGATCCTAAAAAAACCACGCAAGAGTTGATGCAGGAAATGGATAAGGCAATTCGCTTCCCCGGGCTGGCCAATGCCTGGACAATGCCAATTAAAACCCGGATTGATATGCTGTCAACCGGAATTAAAACAGCCATAGGAATTAAAGTATCCGGCCCTGACTTAACTGTTTTACAACGTATTTCAAAACAAATTGAAATGGCGATGAAAACCCTGCCGGAAACAACATCTGCCTTTGGCGATCGTACTGTGGGTGGTTACTATCTGGATTTTGATATCAACCGTGAGGCTGCTTCACGCTATGGTCTAACAGTTGGTGATGTGCAGGATGTGATACAAAGTGCCATAGGCGGTATAAATATCACTGAAACTGTAGAAGGGTTGGAACGTTACCCGGTTAATCTGCGTTATCCACGTGAACTTCGAGATAACTTCGAAAGTCTGAGCCGTGTTTTGATTCCCACACCGCTGGGATCGCAGATTCCGATTACCATGGTAGCCAAACTTGAACTGCGGAGAGGACCACCCTCGATTAAAAGTGAAGATGCAAGACCCAATGCCTGGATTTATGTGGATATCAGTACCTCTGATATTGGTGGATTTGTGGTCAAAGCCAAACAAGCACTGGAGCAGCAGGTTGATATTCCAGCGGGTTATACCGTTACCTGGTCAGGTCAGTTCGAATACATGGAACGGGCAGCCAAACGCTTGAAAATAGTGGTACCAATTACCTTGATGGTTATCTTCTTTTTGCTTTACCTAACCTTCAGCAACATGACAGAACCTGTTATAGTGATGTTAAGTGTCCCTTTTGGGCTGATTGGAGGCATCTGGATTGTGTATGTCTATGGCTTTAATTTATCGGTCGCGGTCTATGTCGGGTTTATCGCTTTGGCGGGGACAGCAGCAGAAACAGGGGTAATGGTGTTGAACTTTATTGACATAGAAATGGCTAAATTGCGCAAGCAAAAGCAACAGCTGTTATCCTCGGCAGAAATCAGAAAAGTGGTTGAATCAGCAACCTCGTTGCGCGTTCGCCCCGTTGCTATTACCGCTTTTTCTACCATGATTGGCTTAATCCCCATTATGTGGAGTACCGGGACAGGGGCAGATGTGACTCAACGTATTGCGGCTCCGGTTTTAGGCGGTATGATTACAGTTTTATTGCTGACCTTACTGGTTTTTCCTGTTATTTATAGCCTGGTATTGGAGTTTCAGGAGTGGCTAAAACGGCGACAGACTAAGCCAGAAAGCACAGAATTATAATGTCAATTGTAAGTAGGTGACCAAAAGTATCTTAACATTCTGTTGATGATTGAAAATCAACTATATGATGACTCTATCATGGTTTTCAGCTTAATTTTAGAAATGTTAAACTATTTATGGACACCTGCTTACTATCTAATTGGTATTCAATATTAGGGGGTCGAAAAAAAATAATTGTTCAATTTTTAAAGTCGAACGTACACAAAAATAACGTGGGAAACTCTCTAGGGTACAGGTCTTTAGCCTGCATTTTATAAGCAGACTAAAGGACTGTGCGCCCCATCCTATCTGTTATCATTTATAAATATTCTTAAGCGAGTTTTAATGATAATTTTGGATAATTATATTTTTCCACCGTCCTAAAAAAAAAGTGTTTATAATTTTCAGGAGAAAAACAAGCATATTGATTGACCCAGCATCAGATACTACAAAAGTGTGAATTTTAAAGCACGGGGTATCAGTATTTGACACGGGTGTTACTCGTAGGTTTTCTCATGAAATATGAGAGAAATAGCAGAATGGTACTCATTAATAATCAAATAGGAAAAAGAAGATGCATAAAAAATTTTTTTTGGTATTGCTGTTTTTGACTGCTTGCACAAAGTATGAGCCAGAATCAGGATATCCCGCATCAAAAACAGAGACTGACAATGTGAATGGTTTTCAGGTTTATCAACAAAACTGTGTAGCCTGTCATGGCAGTGATGGAACCGGGGCATTTTCCGGCGTGCCAAATTTAACCCAAGTCGCCGGTTTTAATAAAACGTCTCATTCAGATACTGATTTATTCCAGCATCGTGAGCATATTAGAAAAGGGGTAAAAACACCAGGAAGCCCAATCGCTATGCCTGCAAATGGAGGTAATCCTAATTTAACTGACCAGGATATAAGAGATGTACTGAAATATATGCGTAATAAATTTATGAATGAATAAAGTTTTGTATTAATTACATTTTCTTAGATGAATTTTAAAGGCTCATCGACTTGATTTGTAGTGTATAAACGAGGTGATTTATGAAAAAAATACTTATATCGGGTATGACCGGCATTAGTCTTATTTTTTCTGTCGCAGGAGAAATGGTCTATGCCGCAGATATCCTAAATAAAGATCAATATGTTTCAAGAAAACAATATAAACAATTAAAAGATGAAATGAGCGAGCTTAAAAAGCAAATTCAATTTCTTCTGCAACAACAATCTCAACCGACAAGTTCACAACAAGCATTAGGCAACCAGCCTTTTCAGCAAGCTAAAACTGAGAAAGACATTACTGAACTTCAAGATGAGGTAAAAACACTTAAAGCGCAAAACAAAGCAACAGATGATGGCACAACAGGGTTTTTATTAACTGGATACGGCTTTGCCGGTTATACCGATTCTGAAAATTCTAATTCGTCTTTTAATACAGGATTTAATCCGATTTTTCTTTGGCGATTACGAAATGACCTGATATTTGAAGGTGAACTGGAATTGGAGCTAGAAGATGATACTACCAATGTAGGACTCGAATTTGCACAACTTTCCTATTTGCTGAATGATTATGTCACTTTAGGCGCAGGCAAGTTCCTTAATCCTTCGAACTATTTTATTGAACGCTTACATCCTGCATGGATCAATAAACTCGCCGATAAACCGCTTACCATGAGTGGAGCAAATCAACTTCAGGCAAAATCACAACTTGGCATACAAGTTAGAGGCGGGGTTCCTCTTGGTTCAACACGAGGTGAATATGCTTTTTATGTCTCAAATGGCCCTTCAATGCGTGATGATGGAAGTCTGAGTTTTAATGACTTTACCGACAGCAATAATAACAAAGCCGTTGGCGGCCGGATTGGATGGATGCCAATTTCCGGTTTTGAGCTGGGGTATGGTTTTGAAATTGCCGGTGTTGACGACCTTAATGGCGATACCCTGGATGTGATTACTCATGTGGTTGATTTGAACTACCTACAGACAAGCAAATACTTGTTGGGTAGCATTGATTTACGTGGTCAATTTACCGACCGTCAAATCGATCGTTCTAGCCGTCCAATGTTGGCATTTGATAATCAAAGTTCCGGGGGCTACGGACAAATTGCTTACCGCCCTGGTTTGGTCTCAACACCGTACATTAGAAATATGGAAGGCGTATTTCGCTATGACTGGATCAACCTTCCCAATGCAACATATTTTAATGATGAACAACGCTGGACGGTTGGGCTTAATTATTATCTAGCTGCCAGCACCCTGATTAAATTTGCATACCAGTTCGATAATAAGCAAGGGGCGCCAGATGATAATGCGCTGTTGTTTCAAGTCACAAGCGGTTTTTGAGGAGGCATTATGTTTAGAAAAAACACCTTTATGCTCATAGCAAGTTTATCAGCAATGCTTTTATTGATTAACGCTTGCAGTTCTACAACACCGACCAGACAAATACCCCAGGCTATACAAAAAACCGGGGTTAAATTATGGGTGGATAATTGTACTAATTGCCACAATATGCGATCGCCGGATTCATATAGTGATGCTCAATGGGAGGTTGCTGTTTTGCATATGCGAGTCAGGGCAAATCTGGCAGCAGAGGATGCAAGGGCGATTGTAGAATACCTGAAGTCAGCTAATTAATCCCAGGATTTCCATTTTATATGAAACAGATGACATCCATTTAGCCGATGTCATCTGAAACTTAGCCCCTCTTGGAGTCGGTATTCATAATGCAATATACAAAAAAGAAAAACAGGAGTTTCATTGATTGCAGTCTCAGCGAAAAGCTTTTATTTACCTGTTATTTACTGTTAATAGGTTCGGCTTATCTTATGGCAATGTATTATCTTTATACTTCACATCAGGGACATGATGGTAAACCCGGGATATCCATTGAAGACGTTGCCGATACATACTATGGTAATCGTAGTGGTTCCAGACTGGAGGCGGCAATTCGTGGGCCAATGGCTGCTTATATACAGATAGAAGACCGCCATATTATTGTCGAATGGCTTAAAAAGGGCATCCCTGAAAAAGATTATTCATCACTTATTTATCCCATTCTCACAAAAACCTGCTTGCAATGCCATACGCCAGCATCAGGTCTGAATATTCCCGATTTATCCTCTTACTCCGGGATACAGGAAGTAGCCAAGGTTGATACCGGTGAATCCATACATACTTTAGTCAAGCTTTCTCATATTCATTTGTTTGGTATCGGATTGGTATTATTTGTTCTTGGTTATATTTTTATACACTCAGCATTACCTGGCTGGATTAAATATCCATTGATAGTCACGCCTTTTTTAGCCATCTTTGTCGATATACTCTCCTGGTTTTTAACCAAATGGGATCCCATGTATGCATATACAGTCGTCATTGCAGGTGGCTTATTAGGCCTTTCATTAAGCTTACAGATTCTAATTTCTTTATATCAAATATGGTTTTTACGACCGGACACCATCGACCACTCCAATAGAGAAATCAAACCAACAATTAATAATAGCAACAACAGTATTTTAAAAACCTATCAAGTGGTTCTAGGTGTTTGTCTGGTTGCTTCTTTTTTGGTATCAATCGCTGCGGTGAAATTAAGTCCCCGTCAAAAAGAAAATCAGCGCTTGGAAAAAATCAAAAATATTTTACTGGTTGCTGATCTGTACACAGAAAATGTCAATATCGACACGATTTACCAGCAAAATATTGAAACACAATGGATTATATTGAAGTCTGGAAAATACCTGAACGATAGTATAACCCATTTAGATAAGTTGACTATCCATGCCTTGGCTAAAGACCCTGAGTACGGCGAAAAAATTCCGGCAGAACTTGATATTGCTAATATCAAACGGCGCCCAAAATACATGCCCATTTACTTGGTCAAAAAGAGTAATAAGCTACAAAAAATTATCCTGCCAATATATGGTAAAGGCTTATGGTCAACCCTATATGGTTTTCTTGCTTTGGAGAGTGACGCTAAAACCATTGCGGGCATAACCTTCTATCAACAGGGAGAAACTCCCGGTCTGGGGGGTGAAATCACCAATCCTCGCTGGCAAAAACTTTGGCAGGGAAAACAGGCTTTTGACGCGAATGATGATGTTGCCATTAGCGTCATCAAAGGAGAGGTGTTGCCAAATTCATCTGCAGCGATATATCAAGTGGATGGACTTTCTGGTGCCACACTGACCAGCCGGGGTGTTAATAATCTGGTGCATTATTGGCTGGGTAGTGATGGTTATGGTCCTTTTCTATACGCGTTGAGGAGACAAGGTAATGAATGAACAGGAAGTGGTTATTTTAGGTATGGTTGCATTTACCGGTTTAGTATTGGTATTAGTATCACTTATTCTGATTATCCGCTCAAGACTGGTGACTAGCGGTCAGGTTCGTATTCTGATAAATAATGATTCTGAGCATACGCTGCAAGTGCCTGTAGGGAATAAATTAATGCACGTACTGGCCGAACAAGGTATTTATTTGCCGTCTGCATGTGGCGGTTGCGGTACCTGTGGACAGTGTTGCCTTATTGTTACTCAAGGTGGCGGGAGTGTTTTGGCTACCGAGAAAGCAAAGCTCAGCCATAACCAGATACGTTCCCATTATCGCCTTGGCTGTCAGGTGGCAGTTAAAGAGGATATGGCGATAGAACTACCTGCATCGTTAATGACCATCAATAAATGGGAGTGTACCGTTCGCTCTAATCGATGCGTGGCAACTTTTATCAAGGAATTAATTTTGCAAATGCCCGTTGATAAACAGATTAATTTTCGCGCGGGAGGATATATTTTGCTGGAAGCCCCGCCTTATTCAGTATCCTATAATGATTTTAATATTGATGATAAATACCGGTCAACCTGGGATCAATTTAATCTGTGGCAATATCGGTCAAAATCGGATGCAGCTGTAACACGCGCCTATTCTATGGCCAATTATCCCGATGAAAAAGAGATTATTATGCTCAATGTACGCATTGCATCGCCTCCCCCCCAACAATCGGAAGTACCCTCTGGTATTGTATCCTCTTTTATTTATAACCTAAAACCAGGAGATAAGGTTGACATTTATGGGCCTTATGGTGAGTTTTTTGCTCGTGAAACAAAAAATGAAATGATTTTTATTGGTGGTGGCTCGGGGATGGCACCCATGCGCTCACATATTTTCGATCAATTGAGACGTTTGCATAGTCAACGTAAAATATCTTTTTGGTATGGTGCAAGAAGTCTCGGTGAAGTGTTTTATATTGAGGATTTTGATTCACTGGCTCAAGAGTTTGATAATTTTGATTGGACTATAGGTTTATCTGAACCATTGCCAGAAGATAACTGGCAGGGTGAAACGGGATTTATCCACCAGATTCTATACGATAAATATCTAAAACATCACGCAGCACCGGAAGATTGTGAATTCTATCTATGCGGCCCCCCAATGATGCTTTCCGCTGTACAGACTATGCTATCCGATCTTGGCGTGGATTCAGAAAATATACTATTTGACAAGTTTGGCAGTTAGTTTTCACTGCCTTAATCAGCACAGTTAATTGTAAGCAATTAACTGTTTTTTTAATACGGAGAAATGATGTCAACTACCCCTCCCTAAAGGGAGAGGCTTGTAGGAGCCTCGGTTGACCAGAAC